>JAUVAN010000126.1 GCA_030591725.1 Deltaproteobacteria bacterium | reverse complement strand
CAATCCGATGCAACACCGTTTCGTCCGGCTTTCTGGGTTTGTACTCCGGTGTTGTTGCTAAAACACTCTGCACCGATGGGCGCAAAGCACACACCGTGCCTGAAAGACTAAATCGTGAAACACAATGACATTTATCCGCCGCTTGCCTCGCAATAGCCCTGCGACGGCGGGTCGCACATTAGTTTGGACAGGTGCTTTGGCGGATAAACGATCGTTGTACGGGGTGTAAGAAAATCGGCGGCGGAAGCGGCGAAACGGCGGCGTCCAGCGGTTACCGCCCCCCCCATCGCAGCTTCTAGCACTGATTGAACAAATCGATTTCACGCCCCTTAAGGGCTTCAAACACTTGATTCATTCGTAGACTTGCGGGTTGGCGCAGTTGGGAAGCTGCTCTCCATCAAGACCGGCGAACAGGTTTTTGGCCGCCATTACGGCCATGGTGTCCCGCGTCGCGACGCTCGCGCTTCCCAGGTGCGGTACGATGAGACAGTTGGTGAGGGTGTACAGTTTGTGATCCGGCGGGAGGGGCTCGGGCTCGGTGACGTCCAGGGCCGCATATCCGATGATCCCGTTCTTCAGCGCGTTGAAAAGAGCGTCGTGATCAACGACACCGCCGCGGGCGGTGTTGACCAGAACAGCGGTGGCCTTCATTTTTGCCAGGGTCTTCTCGTCAATGATGTGCCTCGTATCCCCGGTGAGGGGAACATGCAGGCTCAAGAAATCGGATTCGGAAAGGAGCTGGTCAAAGGAAACCGGGCGGGCAAATTTTTGCGTCTCGATCTCGCCGGGCGACCTGTCGCAGTAGATCACGCGCATACCGAAGCCCGCCCCTCGCCTTGCCATCGCGCGCCCGATGCTACCCATGCCCATGATCCCCAGGGTGGCTCCGTGGATGTCCCGCCCCATGAGCAGGGTGGGGCCCCAGGTCTTCCACTTGCCTTCCCGGGCGAACCGTTCACCCTCGACGACACGCCTGGCGGCCGAGGCAAGCAGCGAGAACGCGAGATCGGCAGTGGTCTCGGTGAGCACCCCCGGGGTATTACCCACCGGTATCCCCCGGGCTGTTGCGACGTCCACAGCGATGTTGTCGAACCCGGCGGCGTAGCTGCTGATCACCTTGAGGTTGTCCCCGGCGGCCTCTATTACTTTCTGGTCGATGGGATCCGTGAGGAGGCACAGCAGACCGTCGATGCCGGGAACCAGATCAATCAGCTCTTCCCTGGTGGGAGGAAGGTCGCCCGGAAAAACACTTGTGTCACATCTGGATTCGATGAGGGATAGCCCCGCGTCGGGGATTCGTCTTGTCACAAAAATTTTTGGTTTCATGTCTGAGCGTTTCGAGTAACTGCGGATATTGTGGTGTTCTATTCGGCGGCGGCGGGTTCAGCGGGCGGGGGCGCGGGGGCTTCCGGGGCTGCTTCCGGGGCTGCTTCCGGGGCTGCTTCCGGGGCTACCGCCGGGACTGCCTCCGGGGCTACCGCTGGAACTGCCTCCGGGGCAGGCTTGGGTGCGGAGATGATATGGAACTCCACCCGCCTGTTCTCCGCCTTGCCCTCCTTGGTCTTGTTGTCGGCGATGGGAGTGGTCTCCCCCTTGCCCTCTGCCGTCAGCTGGGCGGCCGGGACTCCTTCGTCCTCCAGGAACTTCTGCACGCTGTCCGCGCGTTTCTGGGAGAGCCTCATGTTTTTCTTGTCCCTGCCCACGTCATCTGTGTGGCCCTCGACCCGAACCTTGATGTCGGGCTTGGCCTTGATGACCGCGGCTACTTCCTTGAGGAGCGCGTGTGATTTATCGAGGATCTTGGCCTTGCCGGTGGCGAAGTACACCTTCTGTAGAATCTTGATCTGATCGCCCACGACTCGAACCAGGTCAGGACATCCGTCCTCGTCGTCCACACCGTTCATGGACTCCGCCTCGTTGGGACACTGATCGTCCACATCGAGGATGCCATCCTGATCGTTGTCGGGATCGGGGCAGCCGTCCTCATCCTCGAATCCGTCCTTATCCTCGGGTTCGAGCGGGCATTTGTCGTCGGGGTCGAGAACGCCATCCTGATCGTTGTCGGGATCGGGGCAGCCGTCTTCATCCTCGAATTCGTCCTTGTCCTCGGCCTCTTCGGGGCATTGATCGACATCGTTCTTGATGCCGTCCCCATCGACGTCGTCGTCGGGGCAGCCGTTGTTCGCCGCGATACCGGCCACATCCGGGCACTTATCGTCCACGTCGAGGATGCCGTCCTCGTCGTTATCGGTGTCCGGACATCCGTCAGTGTCCTTGAATCCGTCCATGTCTTCGGGATCGAGCGGGCACTTGTCGTTCGGGTCGAGGATTCCGTCACCGTCCTTGTCGTCGGGTCCGGTGGATCCGCCCAGGGATATCTGCACACCGAAGGACAGAACCTTGTACAACTGGCCTTCACCCCAGGCCACGTGCTGGAACCTCACGTACGGCCCGAAGTTAACGTCCTTCCACAGGGCGAATTCGTAACCGAGACCGATGTTGTAGCCGCCGTGATCCTCGAAGAGGTGGGCCACGTAATCGATATGGGCGTCGATCCAGAGGTTACCCGCCGCGGTGCCGTCGTCAAAGAGCGCTCCGTTATTGTCGGAAAACAGGCGGAGGTGGAGGCCGGCGCCGATGAACATGCTGCGAAGGCCGTCGTAATCATCTGTCGATGAAAACGCGTTGAATCCGCCCAGTATCGAGAAAGCCAGCGGCTCGGCCATGACGATGTCCAGACCGATCAGGCCTTGCCCGCCCAGATCGCCGAATCCGCCGTCATTGAGTTCGTTTCCGAGCCCCAGATCAAAGCCCGCTCCGAAATGGATGTTGAACGGGCGATGGGTAGGTCGATCTACTCCGTCGGCGTTGCCATCCGCCCCGATGGATACATCGATAGATACCGAGCTTTCTTCCTCATCTGCCATGGCGGCAGGCGCGCTGAGCGCAAGGATGGCGACAGCAATGAGGGCCCAGAACCGATTTGCGTTGTGTGACATTTCTTGCTCCGAATGTTTCGATTGACAGGGTGGTTAACCCCGTTTCTATTGTCTATTATTTCAATGCTGAACATGGGTATGCTAGTTCAACAAATCCATGAAGGCAAGCTTCGGTTTACACAACCGTTATTCGTCAAAGACATGTAAGATGAACATGAAATTCTCTTTTTTGTATGGCGACGGACTGATAGTATTAGCGGTTACGTAGGGCTTGCATAGTGCTGAGGAGAATGAAGTGACCACCGGTTGGAAAACGATTTGGGGGATACTATTTTGCGCGGGGTTATGCCCTGTGGCGGTTTCCCTGTCGGGTTGCGCGCAAACCCAGAAACAGGATGCGCTTCTCGACTACACCAAGTCGGCGAAGCAGATGTACGAGGTTGCTCTCGAAGAGTTCGACGACGAGGACTGCGTGGAGGCGAACAAGCTCTTTCAGGATGTGCGTCGGCAGTTTCCATACAGCAGGTATGCTCCGCTGGCGGAGCTGCGAATCGCCGATTGCCACCTCATCCAGGGCAGTAACGCGGAAGCCGCCGTTTCCTATCAGCATTTCGTTCAGACACACCCTACTCACGAGGAGGCGCACTACGCCGCATACAAACGGGGTGAGGCCTATTACGAGATGATTCCCGGCGACTGGGTCGTGACGCCGCCTCCCCACGAGCGGGATCAGTCGGCCACCCGGGACGCGCGCTCGGCCCTCGGAATATATCTCAAGAACTATCCGCAAAGCCCATGGAGAGAAAAGGCGACAGATCTCCTGAAGGAAGTCGTCAACGCGCTGGTACGTCATGAAATGTACGTGGCCAAATTCTATTTGAAACGAAAACAGAGAAAGGCGGCGGCCGTTCGGCTGGAGGGGATCTGGATCCATTTCCCCGGCTCTTCCCTTGTTCCGGATGCCATGTTCCTGCAAGCCACGACTTTTCTGGAGATGGATAGGGTTGATGAGGCCACGCGGGTGTTAAAGGAGATAATTGCGCGTTACCCTGACCACCATCAGTCACTACGGGCCAGGGACTACTTGCGTCATATGGCGGTCAAGACCGCCGATTCGAACAGGGGCAACGATGGATAAGAAGACCCTACAGAGACTGGAGCGAGGCCGGGAGCACTACAAGAAACGCGAGTACTCAAAGGCAGAGCCCTACCTGCTCAAGGTCGCGCAGGAAGAGACCGGTTTCGCGGACATCATGAACATGCTCGGTGTGATCTACCACGATCGCGGCCAGGTGGCGCTCGCGCAGGAGTACTTCGAAAAATCAATCAGGATCAACCCTCGTTACACGGAAGCGGCGCTCAACCTGGCGGTCACGTACAACGAGCAGGGCATGTATGACCAAGCCAGGAAGATACATGAACACGCCACCTCCCTGCAGTTCGACGAGGAGCGTGAGATAGAACCTTTTGCGCGGGGCAAGCTGACCAACATGCACGCGGATCTCGGCCAGGCCTACGCCGAACTGCAGATCCTGGACAAGGCTATCTTCCAGTACCGGGAGGCGCTCTCCCTGAACCCGGGTTTCGTGGATATCCGGACTACCCTCGGACAGCTGCTGAAGGATGCGGGACATTTCGAAGAGGCCATCTTGGAGTTCGAAATGGTGGAGAAGGAACGCCCCGGATACATTCCTGCGATGGTTTCTCTCGGCGCCACGCTCTTCGCAATGGGCGACAAGGAAAAGGCAAGAGCCCAGTGGGCGCAGGTCCTCGAGCAAGATCCTTCCAACCGCACCGCAGGCATGTACTTTCGCCTGGTGGATCAGATGCTCGCCCAGGAGGAAGCCGCGGCCGCCGGTATAAATCTGGAGGTCGAGGAACCCACAACTGCACCGAAGAGCGAGGATGCGGACGGAGCGAGTGATCTCGATTTCTCGTTCGAAGGCGAGCGAGCGTCAGTGGCCCCTGCGGCCTCCGTCGACGAAGACACCGACGACGAGTAACTACTCACCATCCTTCGCGCCCGGATCGATTCCGGACTCCTTGAGGTACAGAATCTTGCGGATCTCCGCGAGGTCTCGATTGGTATTATCAATCCATTCGTTATCGAGACCCAACCTGATCGCCAGCTTGAGAGTTCGCTCCCACTGAACCACTGCCTTGCGCAGAAGAACGCGAATTCGATCTCCCAGTATCTCGAAATAGATACTCTTCGCCTCTCCCTCGATGTCGTCCGGAGCGGGAGCAAGTAAGATATCCTTCCAGAGGTGGTGGTAGAGGGATCCGATCCGGTAGGCTGCGGCGGCGGCCCAGTGTGGGTGGCCGATGCGGATCACCTTGGTGTACAGGCGTTGAGAGTCGAGCAGCAGCTGTGCTTTCTTTTCCAGCCGCTCCTCGATCAACGTCTCGTCAGACGGGAGATCCACCGAACGCATCTCGTCGTGCACGATCTGTGCGAGTTTGAACTGGGCCATCGAGTAGTGATAGATGGAGTCGGAAGGGGAGACGCCGCGCCCGGCCCGATATATCCTGACAGCCTCCTCCAGCACCCAGCGGGCATCGCCCTTGCGCCCGACCTGCATCATGGCCGATCCCTTGCGCGCAAGCACTTCGATTCTTTCCACTCCCCTTAGATCCTCTGGTTTCTCGAGGAGGCGATCGAACACAGCGATAGTATCGTCCCAGGCCTCGAGGTTTTCATAGGAACCGGCCAACCGGAAGAGAGCGTCGGTAACGTCCTGCGACTGCGGATGCCCTTCTATGAGGCGGCTGTATGCGGCTGCGGCCTCAAGAAACATTCCGAGCTCGTCGTAGCACAGACCGGAATTGTACAGAGCGAGGGGGACCAGATCCGAATCGGGAAACTCGTCGATCAGTCGCGAGTAGCTCCCCACTGCTTCGTCGCAGCGACCGGTCCGAAGCAGTTCACCGCTGCGGGAGAAGAGCTCTGTGGCGTCGTAGGCATCCAGATGGAGTCGCTCACCGTCGCGGGTTGCCACCACGTGAATCGGGTCGACCTTGCGCGGGGTAGTGGCATCGTCAACCCGAGATCCGACGCTTGCGCCACATGCGGACAGAACAAACACCCCGGCCAACAGCGCCCGGCGGGGGCACAAACAGATCATTTTGAGTCTTCTTGTGCGGCCTTGTCTGCAGCGCGAGAGAGGAGATCGGCGACTTCCTCGAGCAGCTGCCGATCGTGACTGCTCCATTCTCTGGAGGCGCCGTTGAGGAGGAGCCATATCATCGCCGGGCGCGCATCCGAGGGCTTCAGGTCCACGCTGAGCAACGCGGTCGCCGGCTTTCCCGGATCGTTTTCCCAGAGATCCTCCCACGCGTTGTCATTGATGAGCGACGTTCTGCGAAAGCGAGAGAGCGCCACCGCCCCATGCGCATTTTCCTGTGCGCGGAGGAGTGCTTCGATCCCCTCTCCCTCGAAGATATCCCCGGGTTGCGCCAGGTCCCAATTTCCCGCAGCGACCAGAAGAACAACGGAATCGGACGTGTCCTTTTCCGTGAGCTTGCGAACCAGAACGGCGCCGTCGGTGTAAAAGTCGTGGCAAACCTCCTCGAGGAGATTTCGGTCCCTGGCCTCACCGGGACGCTGATCGAACAGGATCTCGTGAATGGCCAGCATGAGCGCTCGCCGGCGGTCAGCGTACCGCCTGAAAACTTCTCTTCTTTCTTGCGTTCCTTTCATCGACAGCCTCCAGCGGAAGAACTTAGATCCAGTGGTGATCTTTGGGAACAATAATTTTGAGTAATTTCGGATGAACTACAACTTCGAAATGATCCGACTGTGGAAACTCGTCGCCGTCAAGCTGAGCGGGAAGGCGTTGATCCTTGTTGGGGCGCAGGATCTGCACCTGTATGTGCCTTCCCTTCAGGTTGGGAGTGTGGGAGACACCGATCTTGTTGAGCAGGTCCTCGGTTAGCGGGTTCTTCTTGTGTGCGACGATGAGCTTGCTGGTCCAGTCGCGCGTTCCGGTGAACGGCACGATCTCGAACATCCCGTCATCGTGCCGCGCCTCCAGGTCGATGATCCACTCGCCCGCGTACAGCAGCGTATTGCTGATCACGAGGTCGGAGAGTGAATCGAACTGGTGTACCTGGCCGTCCACGATGATCTCGGCGGAGAAGCGATCGCGGGTGATCCAGTTGATCGCGAGCTTGTGAACTGCGGCACGGACGTAGACAGCCTGATCGCGATACATTTCGCGCCAGATCGGCATCTTCTTGACGATGTCCTTTTCCCGGTTTCGAAAGGCAAGTATCGACGCCGAGAGCCCACATCCCATGGAGTCGAAAAAGAGATCCCGCGCCATGGCGGTCCCCCCGTCGTAATAAGCGGTGATCTCGCCTACGTCGAGCCAGGTCGTATACCCGGCCTTTATGGTTTCAACGTTCCTCTCGAGGGCGTTTTTTGCAACGGAGATACCAAATGACTTGCCCTGGTCGTTAGCGGTGCCGGAGGGAAGCATCCCCAGTTGAACGTGGCTGCTCTTGCCCGCCTTGCAGATACCCTTGGCCACCTCGTTGAAGGTACCGTCCCCGCCGAGGTAGATCACTGTTCTGAAACCCTCTTGCGTGACGGCCCTGGCAACCATGTCAACTGTTCCGGCATTCGGTAAAGTCGGGCGAAACTCGTGAACAATGCCGTGCTTGAGAAGGATCTCGCGCGCCGTTTCTATCCTCAAGGCCGCCTTCCCGCTACGGGAAGTCGGGTTGCCCACCAGGAGCACAAGACCGAGGTCTTCCACGGTGCCCGGCTCAGAGACATCTGGCACATCTTTCCGAATCATGTCCTGATTTTGCAGGCAATGTGCATCGTTTTCAATGATTGGATCGAATTTGTCCCCAAGCGGCGAAAGTGACTCCGGCCTATTCCGGCGGCTCGTAGTCGCCCTCGCACACGCCGATGTCGTAAAATAGGTAGATGAGCACCCACTCCTGGGCGCGAACTGCTGGTGACGGTTCGCTCTCCACAACCTGATAAGACGAGAAGAACACCTTGCCGCATTCGTAGGGGAACGTCACGGTCAGCGGGCTGTTTGGCGATTCCTGAAGATCCGTAACCCATACCGTGGGCTCCACCATGCCTCCTATCGAACCGTTGGGGAGTACTCCGTGGCCATCGTATCCGCTGGAAACACTATCCATTACCACCCAGGCTCCATGGAAGGGGAAGGAGTCCACGTTCTCGGTGGGCGCCACCACAGCTAGCCATTCGCGCATCTCCGGATCTTCTATCTTGCCGGTCGTCGAATACTGGGAGCCTGATCCCGGCGATGTTCCAGTGTCGTCTCCCCTGAAATCGATGATGTCCGGGAAGGGCTGCTCGGGCCATTGTCCCGCATAGCAGGATCCGTAGATCTTGCCGCCGGCTTCCACATAGGACTTGAGCATGGGAATGTGGTCTGCGGCGGTATTCATTCCGCATATGCACGGGAAAAAGATCATGTGATATTGGTTGATCCAGCCCTGACCTTGCGAAAACATGGATGACGACTCGCCGACTGCCGACGGATAGGATTCTGAATCGTTGTACATGTCGAAGTTCTCGGTGCCGGACTCGACATGGCCCGTGGCGTCGAGCTGGGCCAGGCCCATCTTGGCCAGCATGTCCTCCGGGCGATCGTACCAGTTGAGAAGCACCGCGTAGTTGGGGATCTGGTCCAGTCCGTCGCCAGTGCCCTCTCCGGGAAGAGTCGTCTGATCGATGGGGATGTCGTTGACCACATCCTGGACCACGTCTATGGCTCGCTGCCGCTGGAAGAAGCCCTTTCGCGTAATCAGGTTGCGTTCCCCCGCCGGCACCTGACCGATGAACCAGGTTCCGTCCGCGTTGGTCAGCGTCCATTTCTGGTCGGTCATGTTGTCGCATGTGTAGCAGTAGACCTCGTCGGGAATGTCGGCCCCATCCCCGTTGGTCACGTATACGAGAGCCCCCGAGATGGGGAAGCCCGTCGCCGACACCACCGTACCGGCAAGATCTCCGAAATAGCCGGGGCCTGTATCCACATCGCTGTCGCCATCGCTATCGCCGTCCGTGCCTGCGGATCGGCGATCCGAGTCGTCGCTACAATTCACCAGGTATGCTGCCCCGAAAATTGCAACGAGCACGTAGAATATTGCCCGCATTTTCATGATTGGCCTCCGTTGCTAGTTCTGTCTTTTCACGACTATCGTACTATGTTGTGCAGGCATGTCGTGTTGATGGCTCAAAAATTCTCGCGGCGAACCTGCACATCTGTACAGTTTACTCCACCGGTTCGTAGTCGCCCTCGCATACCCCGACCTCGTAGAACAGGTAGATTAACACCCACTCCTGGGCGCGAATTGCAGGCGACGGACTGCTCTCGACAACCTGATAAGAAGAGAAGAACACCTTGCCGCAATCGTAGGGGAACGTCACGGTCAGCGGGCTACCCGGCGATTCCTGAAGGTCCGTAACCCATACGGTGGGTTCCACCAGGCCGCCTATCGTGCCATCGTCGAGCACACCGTGGGTGTCGTATCCGCTGGCAACTCCATCCATTACCACCCAGGCTCCGTGGAATGGGTATGAGTCCAGGTTCTCGGTGGGCGCCACCACCGCGAGCCAGGCACGCATTTCCGGGTCGTCTATCGTGCCTGTCGTCGAGTACTGGGAGCCGGATCCCGGCGATGTTCCCGTGTCATCTCCCCGGAAATCGATGATGTCCGGGAAGGGCTGCTCGGGCCACTGTCCCGCGTAACAGGATCCGTAGATCTTGCCGCCGCTGGACACGTAAGCCTGGAGCATGGGAATGTGGCTGGAGGCGTTATTCATATGGCAGGTGCACGGAAAAAAGACCATGTGATATTGGTTGATCCAGGCCTGACCTTGCGAAAATATCGTGGACGAAGCACCGACTGCCGACGGATAGGTTTCTGAATCGTTGTACATGTGAAATTTCTCGGTGCCGGGCTGGACATGGCCCGAGCCGTCGAGCTGGGCCAGGCCCATCTTGGCCAGCATGTCTTCCGGACGGTCGTACCAGTTGAGAAGCACTGCATAGTTGGGGATCTGGTCCAACCCGTCACCTGTGGCCT
>JAUVAN010000277.1 GCA_030591725.1 Deltaproteobacteria bacterium | reverse complement strand
ATCGCCCTGTTCATCTTCTTCTCCGCCGGCCAGGAGGTGCGAATGGCAGCCATGTGGGCGGCCCAGAAAAAGGCCGAACCCTTCGCCAACCCGGGCCCGTTCGCACGCGGACCGGAACCACACCGCCCACAACCGAACCCACACCCGCGAACGAACCCGCAACCCAATCCACGTGTCGTGATCATCCAGGGCGGCAAGGCCGAAGTAATCTCCCGCAAGGATCCGGAAAAATAGCGTCAAGCGTTTGTAGAAGTAACCTATCCGACTGGTTGGACAACTAGTCTAAGATTGTAATACTCGGTTTCCGTGGTGCCACATATCTCTGCGTAGTGAATCCCCTGAGACACTTGGCCATAGAACGCATATAAATCGTCCATAACCAGGCTAACCAGCTGTCCCGATTCGTCGTAAATCACGGGAACGGAATCACCTCCAGGATGGAAAAACATATCGAATGGGTCATCCAAGCCAACAGTTATTCCAGAAGACTCCAGCACGTCAAAACTGAACCAATCACAGTCGTCCTGGGGTAAAAGATCACCGACTACTCGATAATCCAAATAATTGCTTTCTGAGAAATCTGCCAGGGTTTGTGCTGTTCCCATAGTGTCGTTGGGTTCGGTTTCCCACGGCACATCCTCGAGGTGTTTGTCGCCGTAAATCCAGGTTGATATCATGAACCAATTCGGCCCATTTAGAGGATTTTCTGCGTTTTCCATTCTCAGGAGATAGTCTCCCGACGCGACGCCCCAGTGAAGAATTGGATTCGATGCAAGATCATCGGTCTGAAAAACCTCGACACCGAATGGATCTAATAATGTGGCTCGAATTGTCGTGGAAACGGATGTAGGTCTGTAACTTGCCACTACATAGATTGGCCATGTAGTGACAGAATGAGGAATACGAATCCAATCTTGATCAGTGTCGGTTTCGAGCGCAACTCCGACATATGAATGTACCCGGTTAAGCTCAGACATATCTCCAATCGTCGGGAAAGGATCCAGGGGGTCATCGTTGCTGTCGGGTTCGGATGTAAATATTATGTCGCGGTTAATATTCAGCTCACATTCATCTTCCATGGAGTTCCAGGATTGCATTGAAACCTGTAGTGTCCACGGTCCTGCCCATGGCAAGTAGACTGCTCCGGCTCTGGTATATGGATAATGCCAAAACGGTTCATCTTGAAAATCTATGTAAAGCTCGCCATTCGGGTCGTAGAGAAACAGATCCGGACCCATGCCGGTCGGCTCCCCTGTAGGTGTGAATCCAAGACGGACAAAAACCCATTCGGGCTCGGTGGCACAGTACATGTATTCGATGGTCGCCTCGAAGCTCTTGGAGAATACCGCGACCTGATCCGCCTCGATTTCCGTTGTTCCATTAAACGGCTGGATATCACACAGACCTGCATCAGCCGGACCTGCATCAGACGGATCTGCATCAGAGCATCCAGCAAGAACCAAGTTGAAAAACAATACTGCAATCCAATAATTCAGACGCTTCATGAAACATCTCCTCATTCAACAATCATCGTACTCATAACAAGGTAATGCAACAAACATACCCGTGAGCGCGTTTGAAGCAATCAGGTTGAAACGCCTTATAAAACACATAGGTAGGA
Organism: Deltaproteobacteria bacterium; assembly: GCA_030591725.1. Classification (GTDB taxonomy): domain Bacteria; phylum Myxococcota_A; class Polyangia; order JAAYKL01; family JAAYKL01; genus JAUVAN01. The sequence continues at coordinate 4,286 of JAUVAN010000277.1, read as the reverse complement.
AGCCTCTACTGGGCGAAGGAAGTGTGCCAGTTTGTGCCAGATCCAGTGATCGAAGGAGTTGGACTCTTTATACACCGGGCGACGATCCTGCGCGGGTACTGTTCGGGACACAGCAGACTCCCTGCGCAGGATTGGCTTGCTCAGGGACCGCAGTCGAGGATGCCGAAGGCGGCGGTGAAGATATCGTCGGACGCGGTGTTGAGCCCGCCCTCTTCCCAGGTCACGCGGATTTCACTTCTTATCAGCTGTTCAACCGGGCCGAGATGACCTCCACTGCGGTCCGTGCTATCTCCGGATTGTATGCGGCCTCATCGCGAATGATCACCAGGGCGCAGCGAGCTCCGAACAGCTCGAAGTACCTGACCTCCATCACCCTGCCCTGCATATCCCCCAGCGCAACCGTGTGAATTTCATCTATGGGAAGCAACTCCGTCACCCGGGGGCTCAGGTCCGACACCAGCCCGGAAACAGCGGCCAGGGTATCCGGATCCAGAAGCTCGCCGGCGGTGTCCACAACCAACCCCTGATCGTCCGCAACCATGGCAACGCTCACCCCATCGAGGGACACTATCCCGTCGAGCACTTCCGTGAGGGACTCGCCATGAAAATCGGGCTCTGCCTTCGGCGGTGGAATGGAGGAAATAGTGTTCATCGCCTCCACCTCCTGCCGGGCTTCCATTACTTCCGTCTGGGCGATGGACAACTCCGCCTGAAGATCGACCATCCGCTCCTTTCGCGAGGTGAGTTCGAAACGCATTCGCTCGCAGGTTGCGGCCAGCTCCTCGAGTTCAGCTCTCTTGAACGGATCATCATCACTTGCCTGCGTCTCGACGTTCCGCGCGGGAGGAAGGGAACCTTCGGAGGAAAGATCCTTGATCTTGCCCTCGAGGGTTACGATGTTCTTCCTCAGTTCGTAGCGCTCCTTTGAAAGCTCGATCCGTTGAGCCCGCTCGATTCCGAGAACATCTTTTAGCTTTGTCAACGTCGATTGAAGGGATCGGACGCTCCGATCACCTCTGACGTAAAGCACTCCCAGAAAGAACCCGAGCAGGAGTAGGACCGGGACCACGGCCGCGCCAAGAATGAGCAGCATTGTATCGCTCAGGTAGGCCAGTCCCTCGATATAGGCAATGAGCACGCCAACACCCACGAGGCTGACCGCAGCCAGCAAAACTAACGATATGACTTGTGGCGCCTTCACTATCAAAGACCTCTCGAAGAGGCACCGCCTCCTGGCGGAGCCCTATAGGCGAACGTCTATGAACGTGCGGAGCCGAAGCTCCTTCAGCCAGATCTTCTGTTGGCGAACCATCTCCTCCTGAGAGAGCTGATTGACAATTCGATGCCTGACTTCGGCGAATGGCTGTACTCCCAAATTCTCCCGCCTGTTCAGGCGCAGAATGTGAAAGCCGGCCGTTGTCCTGATGGGACCGGCTATTTCGCCGGGCTCGAGATCCAGAAAGACCCGATCGAGCACAGGGGGGATCTCTCCGGGATTCCTGACGCCGAGACTTCCGCCATTTGGGGCCGTGGTCTCATCCTGTGACATCTCCTTCGCAATATCCTCGAAGTTCTCTCCCTCATCGAGGCGAGAGCGCAACTCCTCCGCCTTCTTCCTGGACTTTGCAACCTCGACCGCACGGGCTTTCGCAGAAACGCGAATCAGGATGTGGGCGCCCTCGAAGGTTCCTGTCACCCGAACATCGCGCACCTGGTTGTTGTAGTATTGCCGGGCCTCGTTCTCGGAGATCTTGACCCGCCCCCTCACCCTCAGGTTCAGCACCTTGAGGCCGAGCAGATTTCGGCGCATCTCGGAGCGGTAGGTGACCATGTCCTTGCCCCTGGACTGGAGCGCTCTCTCGAACGTTTCCAGATCGATGCCGTTCTCCCTGGCCATGTTGTTGATAGCCATTTCCACCTCTTCAGTGGTCACGGTTATCTTCATGTCCCTGGCCTGCTGACGTACCAGTGTCTCGTCGATAATCGCCTGTAGACTCTCCTTGATGATCTGCTGTTTACGCCGCTCGACCATCATCATGGCGCCGCCCTGGCTCGCCGCTTTTTCGAGCTCATCGAAGGCCGGAGTCGCGCGCGCATGCACCTCGCTGAGCAGAATTATCTCGGTGCCGACAACGGCCGCAATCTGATCGATCACCCTGACGCCTGCCAGGGCCCCGGTTGCCGGTATCATCACAAAGAGGAATGCCAACACCCCTGCCAGACAATATGAACGCTCTGTTCCTGGATCGGCCACGGCTTCCTTCTACTCTGTTTTTTTCGAGTCGCCACCGGACTTCTCCGAGGCGGCAGCGGTTGCCTGCGCCACTCCCGCGGATTGGGCGGTGGAACCGTGATGGTGAACACCGGTGGGATCGAAACCATCTACTTCCATTTTTGCAAGGTTCTCCTCGAAAACCTGGATCTTGGATTTGGATCGAAGGTCTTCAACGAATTTGTCCATGCCTTCGCGCCGCGCCTTGCGCAGCAATCTGTTTTCGATGAGTCTTTTCACGCTATCGAAGGAACGGTTCATTTCGGGCTTCTTGTTGGTCAGCTTGATGACGTTCCAGCCGGCGTTCGTCCGAAGAGGCTTGTCGAGGAGATCTCCGACCTTCTCGAGAGTCCATGCAGCCTCGGCCAACTCCTTGTCCACCTCGGGCTCGTCGTCGCGTCTCTCCGCCGGTCGTGAGAAATATCCCAGATCGCCGCCGCGACCACTGGTCTCCTCGTCGATGGATACCTTCTTGGCCTTCTCCCGAAACAACTTTCGATCCTCTTTTTTTGCCTTGAACTCTGCGATGAGCTTGGCCGCCGCCGCCTCGTCCTTGACCACAATGTGGCTGGCACGGATCTGAGCCGGGCGATGGTACTTGTCATGTTCTTTTTCGTATTCCTCTCGAAGAATCTTCTCCTCGATTGAGGTGGGCAACAATTCCTTTTCGAGATCGTTTTTCACCATCAGACGAATCATCACCTGCTTGACCGTTCGTTGAACCTCGGGATCATCAGCCAGCCCCTGGCGTTCCGCCTCCTGGGAAAGGAGCTCCACGCGAATGAGCTTTTGCAGGAACTCCTTGCGTTTCTCCGGGGTTGCCCAACGACGACGGATGTAAGGTGAGAGCCGGTTTATCTGCTCCGTTACGTCCCCCACGGTGATGGTTCGATCGCCTACCGTGGCCACGACCTTTGCAGCTTGTTCGGGAGAAAGCCCTTCGGGAAGTTTTTCCGACTCCAGGAGCTCCTCCTTGGAATCTTCCTGTTTCTTTTCCTCTCCCAGCTGGCTTCCGCACGCGCAAACCGTCAGGAGGGCGACCACAGGCAGCCAACCGATCCACATTTCAAACTTCATGAAAACGCTCCTTGACCCACAAGTTTCTTCTACAATATCAAACGGTTCTATATCTCACAGGAACTGAGGCTTCGCAAGAACCTAATGGCGCTCTGAGTTCCGTCCTCGCGTTCGCCGTCGAGCCGTACCAGAATTTTGAGATCCGATGTCAATTTCAACGCACCGTCGCCGGTTTTTATGAGATCGAGCACCCGATTAGGATCCACCCGGGAATCCCGACCAAGGTGCACCGTAAGGCGGTTGCGAGATGTCTCCAGACCCATTATCCCGAGTTTCCGACACATCGCCTTGGCCACCATGCCCTTGATGAGCGCCCCGACAGCCGGCGGCAACGCGCCGAAGCGATCGACCATTTCGGCGGCGTACTCCTCTACGCGGGTCTCATCATCCGCAGAGGCCAATCTCTTGTAGAACTGAAGTCTCAAACCCATGTCCGGGATGTAGTCATCGGGCAGGAACCCCGGTTCCTCGAGGGTCACCTCGGGCTCCACCTCCACGCTGGACTCCTTTCCGGCAAGTAGATCGGTGGCTTCCTTGAGCATGTCGCAGAACATCTCGAAACCCACCATGTTCACCTCCCCGGTCTGCTCCGCGCCCAGGAGGTTTCCGGCGCCGCGAATCTCCAGATCCAACGTCGCGAGCGAGAAACCCGAACCCAGGTCGGTGTACCGCGTCAGGGCTTCCACCCTTTCTCTCGCACCGTCGCCCAGAACATGCAGAGGAGGCACAATCAGGTACGCGAACGCCTGCACATGGCTTCGCCCGACCCGGCCCCTGATCTGGTAGAGCTGGGCGAGCCCGAAGGTATCGGCCCTGTCGATAATGATCGTGTTGGCCCGAGGGATGTCCAGGCCGGACTCGATGATGGACGTGCAGACCAGAATATCGTACCGGCCCGCCACGAAATCGAGCATGACCCGCTCCAGGCTCTCTTCCT
>JAUVAN010000302.1 GCA_030591725.1 Deltaproteobacteria bacterium | reverse complement strand
GGGCGACCAGCGAGTTGAAGAGCTGGTCGAACTTGACGAGGTTCAGCAGGTGTTCGGTGCTGTCGGAGATGGGCGCCTTGCCGTCTTGTTTGTGGTTGATGTTGAAGTCAAGCCAGTAGAGTTTGACAGGGTACTTCTTCTGGGCCCGTCCCGCGCAAGCGCCGATAATATTTCTGACTGTCTCATCGGGTTTGAAGAAGAACTGCCTATCGACGGTGCGTTGCGTCTCGCAGTATGCGGCATCGGGCTTGAGCCATCTTGGTCGCTTTGCCATGGGGCCTCCTTTACCCCTGTAATCGGTCGTTTGAGCCGACAGTTGCCTGAAATCGTCAAAAAGAGGTAAATTATTCTTCAAAACTAAGGGAAATAATGACTGGGACTCTTGTGCAGGGAGGAGTCGTTTGAGCCGACAGTTGCCTGAAATCGTCAAAAAGAGGTAAATTATTCTTCAAAACTAAGGGAAATAATGACTGGGACTCTTGTGCAGGGAGGAAATAATGACTGGGACTCTTGTGCAGGGACTCTTGTGCAGGACTGACTCTTGTGCAGGGACTCTTGTGCAGGGGGGACTCTTGTGCAGGGGGGTCAGCGATCGTATCCGGGGTGGTGCTTTACGTTGTCATCGGTGCTCGTTCACCTATTGATGACCGATTCTCCAAGTGTTGCACGGTACTCGTCCAACTGTTGCGCGGTGTTCGTTCATCGATTTCGGGGTGATGATCTACTTATCGACGACTGGTCATCGATGTGTTGCGAGGTGCTGGTCTACCGATTGCGCGATGGGTGTGTAGAAGAGGTCTCCATCATCTTGGGTCCATGAAAATCGACGAGAAATTGACCCGGACGGACGGTATGGATCAAGCTCGATCAGGGTCATGGGTAAGAGCCTATCCCGGTAGGCCGGACCGAGCATGGCATTCGAGACACGAGCAGTGCAAGGCACGACGACAAGCCTTGCTGGTGGCAAGGCGCGAAGGAGAAACGCAGCAATGCGAAATGGATCGGTTGCCAGATGATGGGAGTGCCTACTGAGATAGGTTCTAGGATAATAGAACAATTCAAACACGCGTTTGCGATCGGGCCGGAGCCCGGGCGATCGGACGAGGTACGCGAACTGCCGAAGCTCCTCGAACGCATCGCACGAGGTGTGGTGGATCGAGGTCTGGAGACTCCCGCCGTCATCGCGCTGGAATCGGTGATTCCCCTCAACTTCCTGGGAAGCCAGGTAATGTACGCCGTCTGGCCGCTGGTAAAGATGGTCGCGGATGGAGTCGATTATCAGGAGGTGGCCGAGGCTCTCGAGGACAGGGAGACACTGCGCGGGCTGGTAATGAGGATCGAGGAGCTGGCGGCCGGGGCGGGGGCCCGATGACGATCGGTGTTGACGCTTCGGTGATCGTGATCACCGATTGCGGTTCGACCACCACCAAGGCAATCCTGATCGAAGAAGTGGACGGCGTTTTTCGGCAAACATCCCGGGGAGAGGCTCCCACCACGGTGGAGGCTCCCGTGGAGGACGTGACTCGGGGAGTGATCGCCGCGCTTCGCGATCTGTCGGCCCTCAGCGGAAGACGGATTATTGACGACGACGGTGAGATAATCAGGCCGGCGAGGGGGAACACGGGTGTGGATCTCTACCTGTCCACATCCTCCGCCGGAGGTGGCCTGCAGATGATGGTTGCCGGCGTCGTGGGAAGGATAAGTGCCAGATCTGCCGAACGTGCGGCGCTCGGAGCGGGCGCCATCGTCGCCGACGTGATCGCGTGTGACGACGAGAGATCGCCCCAGCGCCGAATCGACAGGCTCAAGGGACTTCGCCCGGACATGGTGTTGCTCGCCGGGGGAACCGACGGGGGCGCCGAGGTCGGGGTGGTCGAGATGGCCGAGATGCTGTCGGCCGCAGATCCGAAGCCCCGATTCGGCAAGGGTTTCCGCCTGCCGGTGATCTTCGCCGGGAACCCCGAGGTGGCGAACGAGGTGCGGCGAATCGTGGGAGGGAAGTCGGATCTTTTCGTTGTGGACAACTTGCGCCCCACCGTCGACGAGGAAAAAATTGGCCCCGCGCGCGAAAAGATCCACGATCTCTTTCTGGAACACGTGATGCAGCAGGCTCCGGGGTTCGCCAGGCTGGTGGAATGGACCGATTCCCCCGTGATGCCCACTCCGTCGGCGGTCGGATCAATGTTGCGCTCGCTGGCGGACACCGAAGATATCGCCGTGCTCTGCGTGGATATCGGCGGCGCAACGACGGATATCTTTTCGGTGGTGGAGGGCGCTTTCAATCGAACCGTGAGCGCGAATCTCGGGGTGAGCTACTCGGCGGCCTTCGTGCTCAGGGAGAGCGGAGAGGAAAACCTCGAGCGATGGCTCCCCTTCGAGATGGATCCCGGGAGGCTCAGGGACGAGGTGATGAACAAGACCATCCGTCCGACGACGATCCCGGACAGCGAGGAGGGGTTGCTGGTGGAGCAGGCCCTCGCCCGGGAGGCGTTGAGGATATCCCTCGAGCAGCACCGGGCCTTCGCCACGGGGCTCAAGGGCACCATGGGCAAGAGTAGCGGCATCTCCGGATTTTCTGACGGGTCCGAGCGAGATAGCCTGGTCCAGATGGCCTCCCTCGGGTTGATCATCGGGTCGGGGGGAGTGCTCTCACACGCGCCGCGACCGGCGCAGACCGCAGCCATGCTCATAGACGCGTTCGCCCCCGAGGGGATCACGCGTATCGCCAAGGACTCCATCTTCATGCTGCCGCACCTGGGGGTTCTCGCCGAGGTGAACGGCGACGCGGCGAGATCGGTCCTTGCGCGGGATTGCGTGGTCGATCTCTGCACCTGCGTGGCCCCGTCGGGCGTGGGAAAGTCGGGGTCCGAGTGCCTCGAGTTCTCCCTGGAGATGGACGGCTCTGTCGTCGAGAGTGGGCGGCTTGCGGTGGGAGATGTGCTCGTGGTTCCACTGCCCGAGGGACGGGAAGCCACATTGACAGTCAGTCCGAGGCGCGGATTCGACGTGGGGGAGGGGAAGGGCAGGCGATGGAGCGGTCCGGTGAAGGGCGGGCCCTGCGGCCTGGTCTTCGATTGCAGGGGGCGACCCATTGCGTGGCCCGGGAGCCGAGCGGAGCGCGTCGCCGCCATGAGGCGCTGGCGCAAGGCCTTCGGCGCAATCGACGAAGCGGATAAGGAGGATGCGAAGTGATACGTGCTTTCTCCCCATGCCTGACTGTTTCCTCGCGGATGATTGTGCGGCGGCTTCGCCCGGTGCCCGAGGGAGCCGAGATTCTGGTGAGCGCGGGTGACGCGGTGGAAGCCACTGATCCGGTGGCCCGGGTGGAGTTGCCCGGCCCGACGCAAATCCTGAGCGTGGCGTCTTCCCTGGGAATTCCACGGAAGAATTTGAGCGGGGTGATGCTGGTCGCGGAAGGCGACCAGGTCGGCGCCGGCCAGGTTATCGCCTCCACCAGCGCGCTCTTCGGGTTGTTGAAGTCCAGGGTCCAGGCTCCCTTCGACGGAAGGATACAGAGCGTCTCGGATGTTTCCGGCCAGGTGATGATCAGCGCCGCTCCACGACCGATAGAGGTGTCGGCCTATCTGGACGGAGAAGTAACGAGCGTGAAGGACGGCGTTGGAGTCGAGGTGGAGGCCGAGGCGGCGCTCGTGCAGGGGATATTCGGCGTGGGTTCGGAGGCCATTGCGGAGCTGGTCAGGGCTGGTGACGATCCGGAAGGGAAGATCGTCATCACGGAAGGACGGGCCACCCTGGAGGCGATGGAGCGGCTGAGGGAAACAGGCGCCGTCGGCCTCATCGCAGGGAGCGCGGGGGGGGCGGACCTGGTCTCGCTGGCGGGTCGCGAGTTGAACCTGGCCGACACCGGTGACGAGGATATCGGCTTCACGCTGGTGCTCACGGAAGGTTTCGGGGATCTGTCCATGGCCTCGAGGACCGCGGCGGTGCTCGACGGGCTCGTCGGGGGGCGCGTGTCGATAAGCGGCGCGACCCAGGTTCGTGCGGGGGTCGTTCGACCGGAGATCGTGGGGCGCGCTCACGGATCTTCGCGTGCCGAGGACGAAGAGGAAGGCGGGATCGCGGAGGGGACCACCGTGCGGATCATCAGGGGGAAGGCGTTCGGGCGTACAGGGAGAGTGACGCAAATTCCCGAGGAGCCGGCAGCCATCGGATCCGGCGGGCGGTCGCTGGTGTACGTGGTGCGTCTGGATGACGGGCACGAGATCACCGTTCCCCGGCCCAATGTGGAGAAATGAGTAGCGCGGTGGCTATTTCTTGCGGATCCAGTTTTCATGCCGCGCCCTGAATAGGGCGCGGTCAGGATGAGCTAGGGTCCAGTGAAATCTGGGAAGCCACCGCCCAAGCCCATAGGGCTTGCACCCCCTCCCGCCGCCGTGCGGCATCCTCCCCCGGAAGGGGAGGGAAGATCTTCTTGAAGCCCGAAGGGCTTGCGCGTAGCGCATCGTGGCCGCGGGTTTTACACCCGCGGGATAAGGGCGCGGTACGCGGTGGCTATTTCTTGCGGATGAGGATCTCTCGGATTCCACCGTCGTAGACCTGGATCCCGGAGATGGGGGTCTTGCCTCTCAGGGCGTCGTACTCACCGGCCATGAGGAGGATCTCCTTGCAGGTGTAAAACTTGCCGGGCATCCAGTCGGATGCGCCCTTCCGCTTGATCTTGAGTGCGCTCTTTGCGCACCGGGCGCCGGTCACCAGGGTGATCTTGCCGACCTTGAATTTGACATCGCGTTTGACCCGTCGCCCGGAGGGAATCACCACTTCGCGCAGCGTGAGCTCCGCGTTGCCGGCCACCGCCTCGGTGGTGAAAACGAAATCGTAGGTGCCGGGGTCGATCCTGGTTTCCACGCCCGTCGGCACATTCTCCATCACTATGTCGGCGGAGGCGGTCACACTCTTGACGGTATAGGTTCCCTTTACGGGTTCCCCGAAGATCTTGATCACCGGGAGAAACGCGCCCTGGTGCCCCTCGATGACATCCCCGGATACGTCCGGCGTGACCTCCTCGAGCGAGTCGGAGGGCCTCTCCTCCGCGTCATCTTCAAGGTGAACGGGCTCCACGTCGCCCACGAGATGAGCAACGGGATCGACGTTGTCATCGACCTGCGCCAGCTCCTTCTCTTTCAGTGTTTGAGGCTGCCCGCCGCCGCAACTCACGGCAAAAACGAGCGCCAGAAGCAAGAGCATCGAGATTTCAAGGTTGGTTTTCATTTCATACCCCCTTTATTGGGTAGACGTTTTTCTTCACT
>JAUVAN010000486.1 GCA_030591725.1 Deltaproteobacteria bacterium | reverse complement strand
CGTAAATCGCGGGATTGGCAAGGATGAAATCCACCTCGCCTCGCTCGGTGGCTGGATTGATCTCATCAAAACCGAGCGGCAGGATCTCAAAGCGATAGCCGGGAATCTGCTCGGAGAGGTAGTCGGCCGTCGGTCCCCACTGAGTCAGGCATCTCTCGTGACCCCGTTTGGCGAGCACGCCAACCCGGATATGGTGCTCGCTCCCTTCAGGCAGGGCCCGCGCATCCACGTGCAAAAGGAGAGAAAACAACGTCGCAACGAGCACGACGAGTCGCACTCGTGATCGTTGGCCACCACCGCTAGGGTAAACTCTCTCGTTACCGTTTACCTGCATCGACCACATCCCCATGAAGTGGTCACTATGGGCGACCTGTCTTCTTATTTCACGCGCAATCATATTGTCGAAAGACAGATAAATCCAATGCTGTTTTCTACATGTTTGATGTTTTTTTGTTATCGCTAATCCGCTGAACCCGGTGAAGGTGAGGCCTTTACGTCGTTCGCAGCTTCAATCAGGTAGTCACGGAAGACCTCGACCGCAGGGGCCAGGGAATACCGTTCCAGCGTGACAATCTCGCACGCTGACCAGAATTTCTGAGACTCAAACGGCAGCAAAACGATCTGTCCGCTTTCAATCTGCTGCTCATAGATCGGAGCTATGGTCATTCCGACCGCATCACTGCCAATGACAATGTCCAGAAGGACCTTGAGGTTGTAGCTCTGGATCAACCCACCGGGCATTTCTGAAAATTCGTCTGTTCCAAGGCCTCCATCCGACAGCATTGTTGCCAGCATCCCTTTGGGAACCCATATCAGGGCCTGCGGAAATTCCAACACGTCCTTCAGCGTCACGTGACTCTGGGCAGCCAGTGGATGTCCAGCCCGGCAGAAGAAGTAGCCCTTGTATTTCGGGAGGGTAACAATGTTCAGGTCACTGGTGTCTTCGATGCCTCTGGTGTCGAGGATCATGATGTCGATTTCGGAACTCCGCAAGAAACCGAGCAGCCGTGGTATTTGATCGATAATGACCCGGACGTGGAGCCGGGGGTATTTCGCACAGAACCGTCCTAGGGCGATACCGAGGAACAGCTCGGCCGGAAGCGGCCCCGCGCCGATGGTGATCTCTCCGGTGCCCAGCTCCTTGTGGAGTTCGAGATCCCGCTCGAGATGAGCGGCCTCCTTCAACAAATGACTCCCCAGGGTCAGTACACGCTCACCATAGTGGGTTGGGCTGATGTCCCGGGCATGGCGGTCGAACAGGCGAACGCCCAGTTGTTCTTCGAGAATTCTAATACTCCGACTGAGGGCCGGCTGGGAAATATTCAGTTCCTTTGCGGCGCGCCCAAAATTTCGATGCTTTGCCAGAGTCGAGACTTGATGGAGGTTGCGGAGGTCAATTTTCATAACGAAATCTTATCACTTCGACGGACTTCACCGTGTTGACTGATAATTTTTCGGTGTTATTACTCCCGCACGAAAGGCTAATCCTTTTCGTTTCCGCCCGGCTCCGGCTCCTCCTCGACGAATTCGAAGCTACCCCCATCAGTGCCAGGTACGGAGTCACGTAGTTGTATGGACGTAACCACGTAACTCCATATCTTCTGGCACCTATGACTACGCGCTACTCCGGCTCCCGGTTCCGGTGGAACCCGTCGATCATTGCCGCATAGAGATCACGCACTTTGTCGCCCGTCGAGCCCAGGTAGAGGTGCACGACCAGGAACAGGATGGCGGCCGCAGCCAGCACCCAGTGGATCGCGGCGACCCACCACGCCCCGGGGTGACCCAACACGCCCTCCGGCAGCACCTTCGGGAACAGTAACTCCAGTGGGTCCTCAGGGATGAGAACGTACATACTTCGATTCCGGGATTTACCAGCATGGAACAGCTCGAAGAGGATATGGCCGCTATGGAGAACCTGAAGTTTTCCGACCAGGAGAAAAAAGAACTCGAACT
>JAUVAN010000405.1 GCA_030591725.1 Deltaproteobacteria bacterium | reverse complement strand
GCTAATGGAGGACGGCGGCGTCAAGTGCTGGGGCGACAATCTCTACGGACAACTCGGCAACGGGAGTATGGGGGGAGGCTACGCGGACGTCCCTGGTGACGTGATTGGACTCGGCGGCAAGGCGGTCCAGGTGGAGTGCGGCATGCAGTTCGCGTGCGCCCTGCTCGAAGACGGAAGGATTATGTGCTGGGGCAACGGCGGTTCCGGCCAGCTAGGCAACGGCGTCGACCTGGACCTCTGCGTGGATTGGTACAGTTGCATTCAGCCCGAACCGGCGGAGGTGGTTATTTCTGGTTCTGCTTTTGATTATCTTTCTTCCGGATACAGCAGCGTTTGTGCGAGAACAACTGACTCAGATTCTGAAATTTTTTGCTGGGGTGCTGGACTTACGCTCGGCGGAAACGGTCCCGACATAATAACCACCAGCTTGCCTGTATTGAATGAAGAAGCACCCGACAACATAACAGCGTTGGATCTCAAGAGACATGCATGCTCCATCTCTTTCGATGGATCTTTATTTTGCTGGGGTTCGAACTGGTACGGTCAGATTGGAAACGGTCAGACAGAGCAGTATGCTGTTTGGACCCCCTTCGAAATTGGTCCGTTTTCTACCAATCCCATTGATGTTTCTGTAGGCGCTTATCACTCATGTGTAGCATTGGATAACGGCGCTGCAAAGTGCTGGGGGTCGAATGAACTGGGTACGCTCGGCAACGGTGAGTGGGGATCTGATCTTATCAGCTCCACGCCAGTTGATGTCATAAGTCTCGAAAACGATTTCGCAGTATCTCTGTGTAGCGGTCAAAATCACACCTGCGCGATAATGGACGACGGGTCCATGAAGTGCTGGGGGCAGGGAAGCTCCGGCCGGCTCGGAAACGACATCGACATAATGACCTGCCAGGAATGGGACGACTGCATCTTCCCCGAACCCGTAGACGTTCTGGGATTTGGACCGGAGTAGATCCCCTACGATCAATATGACGATCAAAAACGACTAACTTTTTAAATCCCGCAGACCCTGGGCACCCCCCATCCCTCGAAATAGGTGCAGTCTTTAACGGTGTATTGTTGTATACACGTTTTGAACCACAGAAATTTCGGAGGAACGGATGAAGATCCACGAGTATCAAGCCAAGGAAATTTTTTCGCGTTACGGGATTCCCGTACCGCAGGGCGATGCGGCTTTCGAGGTTGACCAGGCGGTGGATATCGCCGGCAGGCTGATCAAGGAAACCGGCAGCGAAACCGTTGTTGTGAAGGCACAAATTCACGCGGGCGGTCGCGGCAAGGGCGGCGGTGTCAAGGTGGTCAAGGGAGTGGCGGCGGCAAAGGAAGCGGCCTCCAAGATACTGGGAATGAACCTGGTAACCCATCAGACCGGCCCCAAGGGCAAGAAGGTGGGCAGGTTGCTCGTGGAGCAGGGCATGGACATTGCCCGGGAACTCTACCTGGGTTTCGTGGTCGATCGCGAGAAGCGCAGGATCTGCCTCATGGCGTCCACCGAGGGCGGCATGGAGATCGAAGTCGTGGCCGCAAAGACACCCGAGAAGATACTCAAGACCTGGTTCGATCCCGCGAACGGGCTCCTCCCGTTCCAGGCGAGGGACATAGCGTTCGGCCTGAAGCTCGAGGGCAAGCAGGTCGGCAAGGCGGCCAAGGTGATGCTCTCGCTGGCGAAGATGGTTACGTCCGAGGACGCATCTCTCGTGGAGATAAATCCGCTGGTCGTAACCGGCGAGGGTGATGTGGTCGCCCTCGACGGGAAGGTGAGCTTCGACGACAACGCCTCGTTCCGGCAGAAGAGACACCTGGATCTTCGGGACCAGACCGAAGAAGATCCCATAGAGGCCGAGGCCGAGGCGCTGGGGTTCTCCTACGTGGGGATGGACGGCGATATCGGCTGTTGCGTAAACGGGGCCGGGCTGGCCATGGCCACAATGGACATCATCAAGCACGAGGGCGGCGATCCGGCAAACTTCCTCGACGTGGGGGGCGGCGCCGACGCCGAGACCGTGCAAAAGGCGTTCAAGATCATTTTGTCCGACGATCGCGTAAAGTCGATCTTCGTTAATATCTTCGGTGGCATTCTTCGCTGCGATGTCCTCGCGGAGGGCGTGGTCGGCGCAGCAAAGGAGATGGGCATCCAGGTGCCGCTCATCGTCAGGCTCGAAGGCACGAACGTGGATATCGGTCGGGACATTCTGGAGAAGTCGGGGCTGAAGATACACAGCGCCGCGGACATGGGCGAGGGGGCTCGCATGGCCGTCGAGCTGGCAAAGGCATAGGAGGTTTTCATATGACTATTCTGGTCAATAAAGATACGAAGGTTCTCATTCAGGGCATCACGGGAGGCGCGGGCGCGTTTCACACCAGACAGATGCTTGACGCCGGCACCAACATCGTCGCGGGCGTGACCCCGGGCAAGGGTGGGCAGAAGTTCGATGACAAGATCCCGGTGTTCAATACGGTCATTGAGGCCATGGAGGCTACCGGCGTGAGCGCATCGGTGCTGTTTGTCCCTGCGGCGTTTGCGGCCGACTCGGTCAAGGAAGTGATAGCAGCGGGGATGGATCTGGCGATCTGCATCACGGAGGGAATTCCCACTGTAGATATGATCGGCGTGAGAGCGTACATGGAGAACAAGAACACGCGCCTCATCGGGCCCAATTGCCCCGGGTTGATCGCTCCGCCGGTCAACCAGAAGCTGGGCATTACCCCGCACAGTGTCACGAAGCCCGGAAAAATTGGCGTCATCTCACGCTCGGGAACCCTCACCTACGAGGCCATCGGGCAACTCACGGCCCTCGGTCTCGGGCAGTCCACTTGCATCGGCATCGGCGGCGATCCGGTCGGGGGCATGGACTTCGTGGATCTTCTGGCGCTGTTCGAGGAAGATCCCGACACGGACGCTACCATCATGATCGGGGAGATCGGCGGGACCGCCGAGGAGGAGGCCGCGGCCTTCATCAAGGCCAACATAAAGAAGCCGGTTGCGGCGTTCATCGCCGGCGCAACCGCTCCTCCGGGAAAACGCATGGGACATGCCGGAGCGATCATTGCTGGGGGCAAGGGCACCGCTGCCGAGAAGATCGCCGCGTTGAAAGACGCAGGGGTCGCGGTGAGTCCCACTCCCGCGCAGATGGGCACTACCCTGGCGGGGCTGCTCAAATAGTTCCATACTTTTCGTCGGATGCCGACACTAAGATCTTGTTGAGGGGAGAGATCATGTCCATTTGCAATAAAGCGATGGTGATATTCATCGTGTTTTGGTGCGCGGGTTGCTGGATGGAGCAGGATATCCTGGACGAGGACGCGCAGGCTGCGTTTGGCGACAGTGGAACGTCGACGGGGGATGAAACCGATTAAGACGATATTACCTGCCTCGAATTGGGGGCGTGCGTCGTCAGTGACGTGAGCGGGTACACATGCCCGGGCTTTGCCGGCACCAAGTGCTGGAATCTCGGCAATAAAT
>JAUVAN010000087.1 GCA_030591725.1 Deltaproteobacteria bacterium | reverse complement strand
GGCGAAGAGTCGAATCCCATTGACATTTTATCTCTCGCGCCCGGCCCGTTCGCCATGTCGGCCTCGACCGTCGGCTGGAGATCGGCGAAGTCCACGATATACACGTTGGTGTTCGTGTTACCGGCGGCGTCGCGACCGCCCGCGACGTCGAACCGGTTGCTCGCCTGAACCAGCGCGAAGCCGGTGAGAGAAAGGAATCTTTGATCGAGTTGATTCCATGCGCCGTTGACAAGGTCGTACTCCCAGATGTCATCGGCGACTTGGTCTCTTTCCATGGTCCCGCCGAATAAGAGGAGACGCTTCTGGTTCTCGTCGAAAACCATCGCGGCCCCCGAGCGAGGCGGCGGCATCTCACCCGACAACGGTGTCGCGTCGTGCCAGGTGAAGAAAGGCACGCCGTTATCGTTCAATCCGCCGAACTGACCCAACCAGATATTGCTTGCCTTCACGCCGCTCGCCGACTGGCCGCCGAACACCGCCAGGCCGTGCGCGCTCCCGGCGTCGTCGTTCCAGCCGTACATTGCGGAGGCGAAGCCGATGGTCGTCGGCACCGAACCCGCCCCGGAACCGGTGGAGTAACCCAACACCTCGGCGTCCAGGCTGTACCCGTTAATAAAGGGAATCATCAATCCACCGATGGCCGCATCTGTATCTACCAGGTTGTCCGCGTACTTGAAAACGCCGGCCTCGGGTCCCACCTCGGTAGACAACAGCCTTATTCCCAACCTCGCCGTATCGAGATGGGGAAGGGCTTGAGCGATTTCGGGATTTACGTACATATCCGGCATCTGGGTAATCGGTTTGAATGAAAAGAGGATATTCCATGGAAAATCGAACCAATGTAACTGAGCCAACGGTATTCCCTGTATGGCGTGGCTCCAGGAGCCCGGGTCCAGGTAGAAAGGAGTGTACTTGTTGATATTATTGTCATCCCATGGTCGCCCGTCGTCCTCGTTAGGACCCTCCGGGCGGAGCCAGAGGTATCCCCAGGCCGGAGGATAGGGGTTCTCCAGATCAGATTCTTCTCCCATCAATACTTTTTCAAGTTCTCCAAGATCACCTTTCAGGTATGTCGTATCGTCGAGCCACACTGGGGGATCGGAATCATTATATCCCTCCTTGTGTATCGACTTCCACCAGAGTTCTTTGTCCCAGTCCCAATACATGGGTTTCGTCGCTACCTCGTCCTGGGGATTCTTGAAGACCGGTCTTTCGGGATTGCAGTGGAACGTGCAAATAGTATCGACATCGCCGTCCAAGTACCATGGGCTCCAAATGTTGCTTCCCCTATCGCACCAATCCGATGGATAATAGTCGTCAATCGACGCCATCGATGGATAGCAGTGATTGTGCCAATCAGGAGGGAGGTCCAGAACAAACGGAGCAGACGGTAATACCGCCGGATATCCCATGGACCCTATAGCCATCGGAGTGCCATGAGTTGAGACCAGGTGCCAGCCGGAGTGGGAGAACTGAATATCCCATGCATTCAGATCGTTCTGAAGGCAGTTTTGCTCCTTACAGTCCTGCGCACCATCCTCGTTTTGCGGATACCCCTCGCAACTGCACCACCTGAGCTGCACCGAGTGCGGCTCCGGATCAAGCTTGTCTCCGGCCCCGTCGAGCGCGGCGCCGTACGCGAGGTAATTCACCTTGATGTATGAAGGTGTGCCACCGTAGGTGCTGGTGACAAAAGTGTATTTCAAATTGGTCGAAGAAGAGGATTGGGTAACCCAATCTGCAACCCCATCGAACTCTATGCAGTAGTCATCGTCGCATACGTCACCATCACCATTATCGTCGCAGTCGTTCTGATCAGGGTTGTAATTCTCTGGGCAATTGTCGGGCGTGTTCGGATGTCCGTCGCCGTCCATGTCGTCATCGCAGAAATCTCCAATACCATCACCGTCAATGTCTGCGTCGAGCACCGGATCGCACACTTCTCCAATACCATCACCATCGCAATCTTCTTGGCTATTATTGGCGACACAAACACAGTTATCTTCTGCATTCCAAATACCGTCATTATCTTGATCAGCAAGAATATCCGTATAGAGATTTGGACACGGATCCATCGAATCTATTGCGCCATCTCCATCAGCATCCGGACCATCACCCCACCATTTAAAATACATTACTAGGCCAAAGTCCCACCCAATATTACCGTCTTCATCTATATTATATATTTCACTTTCGTTCCCCACACTATTCGGATCTTCAATAAGCAATCTGATTTCACTCGGCACGCCAGTCCATTCATAACCAACAACGATTCTTGCATGGCCTGAAACCATTAATGCTTGAACGAAAGGATTAAATAGGTTTATTGTTGTAGTAATGAAATGCACATCACTTTGTATAAATTCCCAATAACCGTCAGTGATTTCTTTATCGACCTCATTAGCCACTTCTTCAAACACCAGAATCATCTGGTCAAAATTCCGTTCTACACCGTAGCAGTTGGTCCAGAAAATACTGCTATCACAACAATCCACATTTAACCCATAGCTTGCAACAGCGCATGGAAGTGTTGTGCATCTTTTTTCACATTCAACTGAAGAGCCTTCTTGAATATGATGGCATAAGCCGTAATCGCAATCTTCATGATCATAGCATTCTGTACTAGAATGTTCAGCGAGCGCTCCACCGAAAGTGTCTAAATCGAATTCTTTATAATCGAGAATCATGGCCATCGAACTAGCCCAACAACCATTATGCCACTGTCCGCACCAATTCGTGTCGAGCCTGATGGCTTCTGACTCAAGCGGAATACTTCCCAGCAGGAGGGTAATAAACATCAGCGAAATTGTTTTCTTTCTCATTTTGTTCTCCTAACAATCGGTTTCCAAACATGGAAAGCTTGGTCTTCCCATGACTCCATTCTCTCAAGTTATGGAGCCTCCTGGAAATTCGGGGCGGTTCAAAACAGCTTCGCAGCTGATCCATGTTGAAGCTACACTCTTCGATTTGTTTCGGACTTGCATAGATTGTACTTACAGCTGCCATTTTCTGTCAACTGCTTCGTTTCTACCCCGAGCAGAGTTCGTGAGGCTCGTTGCCAAATATGTAGTGCAACCTCGGGGACGAACCGCAGAAACGGACTTTAAGGAGGACGATGGCAATGCATGCGTTCAATTCTGTTGTGTCGACCCGCACGAGAGCGGCGATTTGACTTCCATCGGCTTCTCATGTGTACAAACCCGGTGCCGGGCACTTTTAGCAATGGTACCGGGTATGCTGAGCTACTGTACCGGGTATGTTGAGCTATTGTACCGGGGGTGCTGAGTAATGGGACAGAGTGCCCTGAACGATGGGACAGCCGTGTTGAGAGATGGGACAGGCCGCACCGAACGATGGGCAGGGCGCTTTGAGCGACGGGAATCATCACTAACTCAGTTTCGTTCAACTGGTTTCCACTCATGCCGCGCCCTGAATAGGGCGCGGTGAAAAGACCGGTCAGTACGGCTGGATCCGGATGAACCAAAAAATTGACGTTGGCATGTCAAAAACGACATTGTATTAGTAACGCGTTTTTGCCAATCGAAGGAATGATGAATTAATGAGCAATCGCAAGTACTTACGAATCGCAATAGTTCTGGTGGGCGCACTCGTGCTCGGGTACTTCGGCTATCAGGCGGTGGGGCTCTGGCTCGACCCTCCGGCAGCCCCGACGATCGGCGCGGATCTAGACGTGGAACAAGCTGCGGAACTCGCCGCCGATTTCGAGCGGGAGATGGGCGTGTGGAACAACCAGTTCGCCCGCAAGACATTCTTCTCCCTGGTAGGGTTGTTCCTGATCCTCATCGGATCCTTGCCCAAGAAGAAATTCTGGATTCCAAAGTTCACGTTTTCCATCGGTCTGGTGGCGCTCATCATCCATCACTTGCTGGCGGACGGAAAGATCGCCGCCATCATGGAGGAGGGGATCGAGATCTCCGTTGTCTGGATCATCCTCGCGTTCGTGGTCAAGGGAACGGGGATGTGGTGCACCATCTGGCGCTGGAAGGTGCTGCTCGAGGGCCAGGGATTCCGTATCCCCCTGAAACACCTGGTCGAGTCTTTTCTCATCGGTCGATTCATCGGATCCTTCGCGCCGGGGACCTCCGGACTCGACGGTTACCGCGCCTATGACATCGCTCGATACACCGGCAAGGTGGCGCGTTCCCTGGCGGTGATATTCGTGGAGAAGCTGATCGGTTTCTTCGTGCTCGGGTCCCTGTTGCTAATGGCCATCCCCATCGGTCGGAGCCTTTTCATGAACAAGCAGGTCAACACCACCTCCCTGGTGATGATGGGGTTGTTCTTTGTGGGGATGATGACGGTGTCCATGGTGGTCCTCTTCAAGCCGGGGCTCATCAGGTGGATGGCCGACAAGTTCATCCCGAAGTCCAGCCCGATTCGCAAGAAGGTGGACAAGGCGGTCCGGGCGGTGGCCGCCTATGAGAAGCGCAAGCTGTACCTGGTCAAGGCGCTCGCCATCGGCTTTGGTGTTCACGTCTGCACCATCGGCATGTATTTCTGCACTTCCCGGGCGATCCTGGAGATCGTTCCCGCGCAGGATCTGTTTGCCACCGGGGCGTTGATGATCGGCGCCACCGTCCTTCCGCTCTCCATCGCCGGGATAGGCATGCGCGAGGGTGTCTTCGTGTTCTTCCTCGGTCCAATCGCGGCCATTTACGCTTTTCTCGGATACCTGGTGGGCGAGATCATCAGCCTGTTCGGAGGTCCCGTGTGGCTGATCCGCAAGGGTGATTATTACGAGGTCATGAAGACCCAGCGCGACGCCATCAATCTCGGTGTGGATGAAGACGATGGAGAACTGGAGGATGAGATCGAGGTGAGTGAGCCGACGGGACCGTTGCCGTCAATCGTGCAGTACGGGTTGACCGGGTTGGGGGCCGGGTTGATGGCCGGGTTGGGGGTAGCGATCTTCGATTCGGTGCGCCTCTGGCTGGTAGGCGGTGTGGTCGACTGGTCGTTGCCGGGATACGCCGCCGTTCTGTACGGGCCGCTCCTGGCGGTCATCGGGGCAGGGGTCGGTGTTGTATTCGCCCTGGCCGGCAGGTTGGTGGGCAAACCCGCCACGCCGCCGATTCACACGGGTACCTTCATCGGGTTCTCCCTGTTCTCCCTGTTTTCGATGGTCATCGGTTTCTTCTTCCTGCAGCGGGACGTATTCGGGGAGAAGGCGAGTCTCTTTTCTCCGAAGCTGCTGGGCGCGGTTCTCGCGCTCGGTGTCGGCTTGCTGGTGGTGAGCGTTGTTTTCAGCTGGTTGTTGCGGAAGGTGTTCTCGGGAAAGCGGGAGCATCTGGGCTCCACGCGTTTCGCGATCATCGTCTATGTAGTGCTCACCGGGGTTCTGGTGGTGCTCTGGCAGGCGGTGGGCAGGCCGTCCGGAGAAGCGAAGATGGGTCCCGCTCCGAAGGTGGACCTGCCGAACGTTGTGCTCGTCATGAACGACACCCACCGGGCGGATTATGTGGGAGCCTACGGTTGCGAGAAAAATCTGACACCCAGGCTCGACGAACTCGCCGCAGACGGTGTGGTCTATCTCAACGCATTCGCCCAGGCGTCCTGGACCAGGCCGTCCGTTTGCACAATCCTGACCGGGCGCTACCCATCGTCTCACACGGCCACGCTCAAGGGTTCGGTCCTGCCCGACGAGATAACCACCCTGGCGGAGGCCATGAACGGCGGGGGATACGAGACCATCGGCATAGCGACCAACTTCAACCTGACGCCGTTCTTCAACGTGGACCAGGGGTTCTTCGACTACAGTTATCTCTCCCCCGATCTGCCGTTCGGATCGACAGACGAGCAGGCGAAGCTGATCTTCGTGGAAGTTGCCAAGAAGATTGCCGCCAAATTCCAGGGCACGCAGGAGGCTCCCAAAGACTATTACGTGATCGGCGAGGTCGTGACCGACAAGGCCCTTGCCAGGCTGGACAAGAGGAATAAGGATCATCCGTTCTTCATGTTCCTCTCGTACATGGACGTGCACGATCCATATTTTCGGCATCCCTTCGATGGATACGGCATCTCTCACCGGGCCAACCCCAATCCGGATCCGGATGACAAGGCGCTGATAAAGGAGATGAAGGAGCTCTACGCCGGTGAGGTCGTGTACTGGGACCGGCAGTTCGGTCGGCTCATGGACGGCCTCAAAAAACGGGGAATCTACGACGAAACCCTGGTGGTGATGGTCTCCGATCACGGGGAGGAGTTCGGCGAGCACGGCGGTTTCTGGCACGGGACCACCCTCTACGATGAGCAGTTGAAGATCCCGTTCATCGTCAAGTATCCGGCTAGCTCGGGCATCTCGGGGGGAGTCGAGGTGAGCGACTGGATGCGCCTGCTGGATGTGGCTCCGCTCATCCTGGACAGCGCCGGGCTGGAGATCCCCGACGAGATGCAGGGCGCCCCCGCTCCCCAATCGGCGCGTACGCCGATCTTCGCCGAGGAGGACCACCAGGGAAACGTCATCACCTCGATCCGGTACGCGGACGAGGGACGTGAGTTAAAGCTCATCAAGGCCAACGAGGGCAACCCGAGGGGTCTCGGGCTCGTCGAGATGTACGGTGTGGACGGGGATCCCGGTGAGACCACCGACATCTCGCAGGATTCGGAAAAGCATCTCGATACGGCCCTGCAAGCCCTCGACGCCGCCGCTGCCGCCGCCCGCCAGGGCGCGGCCAAAGCCGTGGTGGACGATCTCTCAGATGAGCAAAAGCGCGTCCTCAAACAACTGGGTTACATGAAAGAAGGCGAGTAGGGGGGGGCTAGCGACCCCTTTTTTTACCCCGTTTGTCGTCCGGGTCGTCGCTCTTCTTCTTTGATTCGGTTTTCTTCTTCGACTCGGTCTTCTTCTTCGACTCGCTCTTTTTTTTCGACTCGGTTTTCTTTTTCGATTCGGTCTTTGGGGTCGGCTCTCTCTTTTCCATCTTCTTTCGGGAAGAGGATCCGTCACGTGACTTGCGTGATTTGCGCTTCACGGTTTTACGTTCCACTTTCGGGGGGCTGCCGTACGGGTTGGAATCCCCTGACTTGACGACCTTCCTTCCCTGGGGAAAGGGAGGATCCGGTATGACCGGCTTCATCTTGCGCGACTGTTTTTTGTCAATGGCGGCGTTATCCGGATCGCCGTCGACGGGTGGACCGACCATGTGTTCAGCCTCGTTGCCACCGGTGTCGATGGGCGGACCGATCATGCGTATGGTCTTGGGACCGATCATGCGCTTGGCTTCGTCTTCACCTGCGTCGTTCGCAGGGGGTCCGATCCAGTGGGGTGGATCCGCGAGAATGCCGTGGGCATAATCTTCGGAATCGCCGTCCCTCCAGTTACCCGGAACGTAGACCCAGTCTCCGTCGTTGTCATTGTATGCCGGTTCCCTCCAGGTCATGTCGTCGGAAGGGGGTACTTCCCAGCAGCCTTCTTCCCATATCCAGGTTTCTTCAGGCAGGTCCCAGTCCCAATATCCAGAGATCCACACGTGGTAGTCGGAGGGTGCGGGGGGGGGAGTCTCCTCTATGATTGCGGGCGGCGGGCCGCCGACGTATTGCGGTCTGGGCTTCGAGTAATGATAGTGATTGATGACACACGTACACCCTGTCATCGCCACTGACAGAAGAAACCATGCGGCTGCAAACAGGGCAATCGTCTTGGCAATTTTCATATCGTCGAGCTCCTTGTAGAGGGTCCCCATGCGAGCAAAGTTATGCTACCCGCCTGCTATAAGACGGTCAAATCCTGATCTGTTTGTCACATATCGTCGACTCCGAGTGTGTCAGCTGCGTAACATACACCCGTGCAATCCGGCCCTGTGCGTTGTTTTTTGCGGAGATATCCCAATGTTAACCCGGGATCGGCGGTTTTTTGCCATCGCGCGACGACCTGGCATTCATCATGCATATAGCAAGTATGGGTACGGTGGTTGAATAGCTGAACAACGGAGATATCATGGACTACGACTTACGAATTGAAGGTTTCAGCATGGACGAGGATCTCGAGGAACAGTTGCTGCTCAGATGCAGGCGCGTGGTTCTCAGTGTCGGTTCTCGGCACCCGGTGAGGGTTAACATTCGGCAGGTGGACGGAAGGGTTCAGGGCCGAGTAGATGTCGTCCTTCCGGGGCGAAGGGTTTCGGCTGTGGTCTGGCGTTCCGATCCAGTCAAGGCTCTGGAGGGAGTGGCGAACGCGGTGATCGACGCTGTCGAGAAGGTAATGCCCTTGTCTTGCGAGCGAGGTGGGAGCGCGACGTTGGAGGAAGCTTTCAGCACCCTCCAATAATGTGAGTTCCGCCCCTCCCGAGGAGGGCCTCGGACATGGTCTCCGAGCTGGTGATGATGGCTCTCTTGCCGCCACGGTCCAGGAATTCGCGCACTGCCTGAACCTTGGGCCCCATGCTTCCATCCGGGAACTCACCCTTTCCCTCCAGATCCTTCAGTCTCTCTGATGTGATGGCTCCGATAGGCCGCTCCCTGTCGGTTCCAAAACCCGTGCAGACCTGCGGGACCTCGGTGAGAATGACGAAGATCTCGGCGCCGATCTCGGTCGCCAGGATGGAAGACGTCAGATCCTTGTCGATGACCGCCTCGACTCCTTCGTAGGTGCCGTCGTTCTTCTTGACTATCGGAATTCCGCCGCCCCCCGCCGCGATGACGATGTTTCCCGCCTCTGCGGACTCGCGGATCATGTGGCGCTGGACCACTTTTATGGGAATCGGCGAGGGAACCAACCTCCGCCAGCCGCGGCCCGAATCCTCCACGATCTGCCAGCCGAGTTCATCCCTGCGGTGCTCCGCCTCCTGCTGGGTCAGGAACGGTCCCACGGGCTTGGTGGGCTTCTGGAAAGCCTCGTCGTCCGGGTCGACGAGTACCTGGGTGATCACTGTGACCACGTACCGCTTCTTTGCGGAATTGCGCAGCTCGTTGAGCATCGCCTGCTGTAGAAAATATCCGAGACTCCCCTCGGTCTGGGCGACGAGGACGTCGAGGGGCATCTTGGGGATGGATTCGTCACCGGACTCGTTCAGCAGGAGGAGATTGCCCACCTGGGGTCCGTTTCCGTGGGTGATCACGATGTTGAAGTCCCGGTCGATCAGGGTCTGGATCATTTTGCATATCTTCGCCGCGTTGCGTTCCTGGACCTCTACCGTTCCCTTCTCGCCGTGCTGCATGAAGGCGTGTCCGCCGAGGGCCACCAGAATTATCGGTCTATCCACGGTCTGAAGTTGCGATGCCATTCCAGGGAATCTAGCTGCTACTTGAGTTTCGATCAACGTCGATGATCTCGCGAAGCTTGCACTGGATCTCGTGCAGGTCGAAAGGTTTTTTCAGGAAGTCGGCGTAGTAGGGCTTCTCTTCGTTCGGGATCTCCACTCCGCTCATGAAGACGATGGGCATGGAAGGCTGGGCCTGTGCCAGGGCGCGTCCCAGATCGTGACCGCTGAGCCCCGTCATGGAGAAGTCGACGAACGCCGCGTGGAATTGCTCGCGTCTGGTGATTTCCAGAGCGTCCTCGCCGTTGACGGCCGACTCCACGTGAGCCCCCCTCAGGGTAAAGGCCGTGCGGATCATCTCGCAGATATCCGGATCGTCGTCCACCACAAGGACCGTTATTCCCGGCGGGATGGTGGAGCTGGCCTCTTCTTCATTGCGCTCCAGTGGCATCTGCTCGTCAGTGGCCGGCAGCAAGACGGTAAACTCGGTTCCGCCGGGTGTTTGCGATGATACCGTGATCGTTCCCCGGTGACTCTCCACGATTTTCTTGCAGATGGCCAGTCCGAGCCCGGTACCTCCGGTCCGGTCGCCTCCCCTGGTCTTGGTGGAGAAGTAGGGGGTGAACAGCTTGTCCAGATCGTCCGCCGGGATCCCGCTTCCGCTGTCCGAAAAGACTATCCGGATGTGATCGTCGTCATCCATGACCGACACCTGAAGGGATCCCCCGTCGGGTGTGGCGTCCATGGCGTTGCGGATAATGTTGATAAAGACCTGGAGCATCCTGGTGGCGTTACCGACGCACGCAGCTCTGGAGGTCAGCTCGCTGGTGACCGTGATGTGGGACGCCTTCAGATCCCATGCGAGAAGTTGTAATGCCTCCTGCGCGGTTTCCACGGGCGAGAACACCTGGTCCGAAACGTTCCCCGGCTTCGCGATGTCGAGAAGCTGCGAAGCGATCTGTTTGGCGCGCCTGGTGTTGTTCTCGATGGTTTCGAGGGCGCTGCTCGCCTGGGCGTTTCCATTGACCGCTCGTCTGGCCAGCTGGGTCCATCCGAGGAGCGCCGTGAGGATATTGTTGAACTCGTGTGCAACTCCCGTGGCCACGTGGCCCACCGTTGCCTGGCACTGCAACTCCTCCAGTTCCGCCGTGAGTTCCGGCAGATCTGCTATTGGCGATTTGTATTTCATTGTCAGATGTAAATTATTACACTGTGAGCGTACAAGCAAGCGTTTTATTGAATTTCATGTATGATTGCGGGTCTTCCCGGAGGAAATATTCGATGAAGCAACATGAGAGCGAAGTATACACAGTGTTCTGGCGGGGTGATGCGGTCGTGATGATCGATCAGCGGGTCCTGCCCCACGAGGAGCGATACAACGAGTATCGGGATGTGCGGGAGGTGGCGGACGCCATTCGCAATATGGTCGTTAGAGGGGCCCCGGCCATAGGGGTCGCTGCGGCATTCGGTGTGGCGTTGGCTGCGAGGGAGTCCGACGGGAATGTCAAGGCGATCTCGGAAGCCTGCGATCTTCTCGCGAGCACCAGACCCACCGCCGTGAACCTTTTCTGGGCCATCGAGAGGATGAAGGAGCACATCGACGAAGGCGCACAGGCCCTGCTCGCACAGGCGGAGTTGATTCTTCAGGAAGATATCGCCAACTGCAAGGCGATGGGGAGCTTCGGGGCCGAGCTTGTTCCCGACGAGGCGACGATCCTCACCCATTGCAATGCCGGGGCTCTGGCGACTGGCGGGTGGGGGACCGCTCTGGGCGTTATCAGGTCGGCGGTTGCACAGGGCAAGAAGGTGAGGGTAATCGCGGATGAGACACGTCCTTTTTTACAAGGAGCGAGATTGACTGCATGGGAACTGAAGCGGGACGGGATCGACGTTACGGTGGTGCCTGATGTGGCGGCGGCCGCGCTCATCGCGTCCGGTGAGGTCGATATGGTGGTGGTGGGGACCGATCGGGTCGCGAGGAACGGCGATGTGGCTAACAAAATTGGTACGTACGGTGTGGCCCTCGCCGCCCACGCGGATCAGGTTCCGTTCTACGTGGCGGCCCCCTGGTCCACGATAGATATGAACTGCCCGGATGGCGACTCCATTCCGATCGAAGAACGGCCGTCGTCAGAGGTCACCCATGTTCTGGGGCAACGGATTCTTCCGGAAGGCGTTCCCGTGAGAAACCCCGCTTTCGATGTGACTCCCTGCGAGCTCGTCACGGCGCTCATCACCGAAGTCGGGGTGGTTCGTCCTCCATTCGAGGATGAGCTCAAGCGAATGAAACCCGCCTGATCTACCATCGAGTTTTATCAGCGATATCGCGAGTTTGTTCGGAATTTTACGAGGTGAGTCGAACAGAATGCAGCCTCATTGCGTTTTTGACGAATATGTGTAGACGCCAGGGGATCTTGTTGTAATAGTGTCTGGCAATGGACACCACCGATCGAAAAATAGTCGCGACTCTGCAGGAAAACGGTCGCATAACCAACGTCGAGCTCGCAAGGCTCAACAATATGGCGCCGTCCTCTATGCTCGAGAGAGTTCGACGGCTCGAGGAGAGGGGAATCATCGCCGGGTACCGCGCCGAGCTCAACCCCAAGGAGCTAGGGTACAACGTGGAGGCGTTTGTGATGATCATCCTCGATCACCATCAGGCTACCGGTATCGAGGATTTTGAGTCGGTGATACGTAAGGTGTCCGAGGTCAAGAGTTGTACGCACGTGGCGGGAAGATACGATTACATCGTTCACGTGGCGGTTCGCGACATCGACCATCTCGGCGATCTGATCAAGCACAGGCTCGGCTCTCTTGCCGGGGTCGAGAAGCAAGAGACCTTCCTGGTTCTTTCCACCGTGAAGCGTGATGAGGGGTATTCCCTCGAGCCATTGTTCAACAACGAATAGAGAATAGAGAGGAACCCCATGTCCAACACACCCGGAGTAGAAAAATACGTTGAACTCGCGAACAAGGCGGCAGAGCGCCGAGCGCAGGACGTCGCAAAAATCAAGAAATGCAAATTCGACACCATAGCGGTGCACGGCATGTACTCCATGAACGAGTCCCTCAATTTCAATCAGGGATCGATCATTGAGCCGATTTACATGAGCTCAAGTCAGGCCTATCGGGACTCGGACGAGATGGAGGCCGCCCTGGCGTATATGGTTCCCACGTGGTGCTATTCGCGAATCGGCAATCCCTCCATGTATTATCTGGAGCAAACCCTGGCCCTTTTGGAGGGATACGGCGCCGATATCGAGACCTCATGCTGTGCGACGTCGTCGGGGATGGCGGCCATTGCAAGCGCGACGGATCCGTTCCTCGCGGTGGACCCGGACAAACCCGACCAGAAGATCAACTTCGTGACCACATGTCAGGTTTACGGCGGCACCTTTCAGCAGTTTGCCATTCGCAAGGCGCAGGAGCGGGGCCTGGATTGTCGCTGGGTCATCGACTCCACGGATTTGAGCGAGTGGGAGTCCAAGATCGACGAGAACACCCGGTTCGTCTACGGCGAGATGCCCTCCAACCCGGGGCAGGCGTTCTTCGATCTCGATG
>JAUVAN010000458.1 GCA_030591725.1 Deltaproteobacteria bacterium | reverse complement strand
TCATGGCCAGGCCGCCCCGCTCTGTGTCCTTGCAGTACAGGAACAGAATGCCGAGCATCAGGTAGAACGCCAGGCGCTCCCACATCTCGGTGAAAAACAGCGGGTACAACCCCTTTGGATGTCCTTTACTCATTGCTCCTCGTTTCTTCGGATAATCCGCATCGCGAAGTATCGTAATTCATGGTGAAGAGGGACGATCGTTTGTTTTCAGGGCTATACTCTAGAAACGACGGTCTTTCAAGAAGGGCAGCTTTGCGCGGGTATCTGCCACCATCTCGGTATCTATTTCCGCGATGACCAGCCCCTCGTCCTTCCCACCGTGTGCCAGAGTGTTTCCCATGGGGTCGATGATTGTCGTTCCGCCGGTAAAGGAGTACCCGCCACCGTTCCCTACCCTGTTGACACCCATCACGTAGAACTGATTTTCCACAGCGCGGGCTGGTAAAAGGATATCCCAATGCCTCTGTCTATCCATCGGCCAGGACGCGATCACGAACACCATTGACGCACCCTCCGCCACCAGCCGAAACATCTCGGGAAAACGCAAATCGTAACAGACGAAGCACATCATCTCCATGCCGTCCAGGACGAACGCTCGCGGCCCCAGGCCCGAATCGTGCGACTTTTCCTCATCCATGAAGGTGAACAGGTGCGCCTTGAAGTACTCCGCCAGCATGACACCGTTGCTGTCAACTGCGAGCGCGGCGTTGGCTCCCTTGCCGCCCTGTCGCTGCTGGACGTAGCCTCCGATCACGACCAGCTTGAACTCCCTGGCCAGCTCCCTCATGAATGTGGGGGTCTCGCCGCCGGGCGGCTCGGCCGTGACGGTCGGATTCAGAGAGAATCCGGTAGAGAACATCTCCGGCAACACGAGAACGCGAACACCCTCCTCCACCGCTGTTTTTGCGAATCCGCGAACCCTCTCGAAGTTGGCCCGCCGATCCTCCCATGCGATATCGAGTTGCAGCCCCGCCATCTTGATGATTGTCATGGTTGTCGCTCCTTAAATATTCCCGGTAACACAAGCAGGGCCGCGACCAGTGTAAAGAAGATCCCCAGCGCGAGCAGGATACCCAGGCTCTGAACCCCCCAGTGATTGCCGAGGATGAGGCTGCCGAATCCGATGAGAGTAGTCACTCCCGACAGCGCAATAGCCCTGCCGGTGGTCCTGGCAGCCTCGCGTACGCTCCCCTCCTGTTTGGCGCGGTGCGCCAGGTGGGCGCCGTAGTCGACACCCGTGCCGATGAGGATGGGAAACGCCATGAGGTTTGCGTAGTTGAGCTTGAAACCGGTCAGGTAAATCACCAGCGAAGTGCACGACGCTGCCACTATCACCGGCATCAGGGCCAGCATGAGCCCTCGGAAGCTACGCAGATCGAGCAGCAGGAGAAGTATAACCGCGATGCCCGAATAGGCCGCCGCCTGAGCGAAGCCCTTGTGAACCATGATGGTGAATACCTTGTGGGTGACCGGGTGTCCCGTGGCTCCCGGATCCACGGACAGTATCTCATCCACGTGCCCATAGAAGAAATCCCGATCTCCCATGTCCCCATTGGGATACGCGATAACTGCGTACTTCGCGCCGTCGGAGCTGATAAACCTGCCCCTTATTCCCAGCGGAAGGTCATCCGCCTTGAAGCCCCTGTCCTCCATTCCGGCGGCGAGGATCTCCATCCCTTTTGCGAGCACCTCGAATACCTGGCTCTCGAGCTCCCTCGCCCGCTCATCGTCCCCGCTCTTCGCGACGATCTTCGCCGCGGCTGCGGCCTTCCTGGACAAGGCGGCAAGCCCCCCGGCCTCCGCACGCCCCACCTTCTTTGCATCGAAGGAAAGATCCTCGAAAGTGTCGCCAAGTTCCTGTAGCGCTTCGGCAAGCCCGGCGGCCGTTGTCCCTTCCATTTTCTTTTGCCGCTCATGAAGGCGCTGCGCGATCTTCTTCACCTCGTCTCGCCTTTCGGGATCGATCCCGACAATGATCGCGACCTTCTCGTCCTGGTCTGGTGGAACGAACATGGATATCGCCTCGGCCCGCGACACCGTGGGCAAGGCGGCGAACCGATCGCGCAGGGCGGCGGCCTCCTCGAGAGAAGAAGCGACCGCAACTGTGAAAGTGGATGAGAAATCGGTGCGGGCATCCAGGGTCCGTATTCCCTTCACGGCCTCGGAATCGGCCGGGAGCATGTTCTCCACCGCATAATCGAACTCATTGAGGTTGGCCACCGCAAGCCCGGCGATCACAGCCAATGCTGTGGTAACGAGAACAATAATGCGTGAGCGCCCCATGTTTACCCAGAACGCATCGCGAGGCCTTTTGGTCCGCACGGCGGAGGCGCCCGGGTGCCACAGAAGCAATGCCGCAGGAAGCAAGGTCAGGTTGGCCACCAGGATCATGGCCACACCTACGCCCGAGATGACACCCATCTCGGCAAATCCCTGGAACTCGGAAAAGGCGATTGTCAGGAAGGCCATTACGGT
>JAUVAN010000044.1 GCA_030591725.1 Deltaproteobacteria bacterium | reverse complement strand
GAACTCCACCTGCGTGTGCGCCGCGTCGACCCACTGCCAGCCTTCGCCGGAGCCGCCGCAGCCGTCGTTCATGGGGACCACCACGCCGTCGAAGTAGAAGTTCACGTTGTCGGGATCCGCAGTCGTGTCCGGGCTCTGGACATCGAAGATGCAGGTGATGACCGTGTTTGCAATATCGTTGAACGCGTTTTGCAAGGTGGTTGAATCCGTGGCGTTGATCGGCACATTGTAAGGGGCTGTCATTCCACCGGAGTTGGCAACCGCGTCCAGAGTTGCGCTGGTGTAGTTGAATCCGATGGCAATGGTCTTGACGGCATTGGCCAGTATCGAAGTAGTGAGGTTGGTGTAGTCAGTCGGTGTCCCATTGTTAGGCATTCCATCAGTAACCAGCACCAGGTAGCAGTCGATGCCCGCCTCCGGGAAACCGGCCGCGTAGCCGTAGGTGAGGTAGTTGCTCATTGCTTCGAAAGTTGGAGTTCCGCCGGTGCCCATGAGACTGTTCACCTGGGCGGTGATGGCGGCTTCGGTACCTGGCGCAGGAGCGATAGGAATGGTGGTGTTTACTGCGGAGCCGACCGGGTAGTAGTCGAAGCCGAACTGAATCTGCGAGCCACCCCAGATGGAGAGGATGTTGTTGACCGCCGTTTTGGCGGCGGCGATATTTGTTCCGGCCATGGACCCGGAGTTGTCCAGTAGCCATACGAGCCGAACAGGTGACTCATCAATAATGAAATCCTGCTCGTCACAGACCGTATCACCGCCGTCGCCGGTTGTGTCAGTGTCGGTGTCCGTGTCGGAGTCAGTGTCCGTGTCGGAGTCAGTGTCCGTGTCGGTGTCCGTATCGGAGTCGACGTCCGTATCGGAGTCGGAGCCGGCGTTGTTATCGTTGGTGGCTGCGCAGCCGAAGACACCGAGTGACAGCATTATCGACATCAATAAAATCCAGATTCCTTTTAGAATATTCATGGGACCTTTCCTTTTTCTACGATGCTTACGATTATATAACTTTATCAATAATTCTTCTTAATTTTTTAAGTTCGCTCCAGGATCAGAACATTTTCCATGTGATAAGTCTGGGGAAACATATCAAAACCCTTGCGTTTGACAGTCTTGAACCCTGAATCCAGAAGATAACCGGCATCGCGAACCTGAGTTGCAGGATCGCAACTGATGTAAACGATCTTCTTGACCGCTGCCGGAATCGCTTCGATGACCGGCCTGTTCAGTCCCTTGCGGGGTGGATCGAAGATGATCGTGTCTAACTGATGTTTCTCACAATACTCGGAGAGATTATGCTCGATGTCTGTGCACTCATAAATGCTGTCAGCAACCCCATTGGCAAGTGCGTTTTCCCGGGCGTTGGCCACAGCCGCATCGTTGCTTTCCAGGCCCAATAAAAAACTGGTTTTGGCGGCCAGACTGATGCCGATGGTTCCTGCCCCGCAATAGGCATCCAGGAGTCTGCAGCCGGCTTCAATATGCTCACCGGCAAAATTGTACATTTCCTCCGCAACATCTTTATTTACCTGAAAAAACGAGCGGTAATTCAATTTGAACTTGCAGCCGCACATCTCATCCCAGATGAAGTCATCACCGAAAAGAAGCTTCTCATCTTTACCCAGGATCACGTTGGTTATATCTGGATTGATATTTTGAATTACACCCTTCAACCCCTGATGCGTTTCATTCAAGGCTCTGATGAGCTGATTGGTAAACGGCATCTTGCGATTTTTGGTTACCAGTATCACCAGGTAATCACCACTGCTCCTCGCAAGCCTGAGACCGACATGGCGGATGTTACCCCTTCCTGAATTTTCATCATACACAGCTACTTTTGCTACCTGCAGATAACCCTTTATCGTATCAATTATTCCGTCAAAGCGCTTTGGGTGCAGGCTGCAAGTAGATTGGGGAATCACCTTGTGGCTCTTGCGCTCAAACATTCCGATTTTGATCCGCTTTCCGGCAAGTCCTACCGGATAGAAGATTTTATTGCGGTAATGTTGAGGTCTGGGCGCGGGGTTAATTGGCTCTGTAATCGGAACGGTGATCTTGCGAAACAACTCGTTCAGAACCTGGTCTTTATAATGAAGCTGGGCAGGATAATCTATGTGCAACCAGTCGCAACCACCGCAGTTTTCAAAATTTTCACACACGGCATCCTGTCGAGATGGTGAGGACTCAATAATTTTTTTTATTGTGGCAAAGCGGATGTTTTTGCGCGATTCCGTGATCTCCACATCCACAATTTCTCCGGGAATGGCCTGCGAGACAAAAATCGGGATGGAATCTGCAAAACCAAGCCCGTAGCCCATATTGGCCATTTTTTCGATTTTCAAATTCTTGATAATCATGACCTCTTCTCTAATTGCATAATCCCCCCCAAGGCGCCAGACACCTTTTGGCCTCGTCCAGCGCCCGGTCCACTATTTGGTGACAAAACTGCACGTCGAGCGTTCACTGAAAAAAACTCCGATTTTCACTTACACCCCACCACACTTTTGTTACATAGAGGGCGCCGGTGACCTAACTTTCGGAGTACTTTATGGACATCACTTCCATGGCAATATCGGCGATCGGCGGCCTCGCCCTTTTTCTCTTTGGCATGAAGGTCATGAGCGAGGGTTTGCAGAAGGTGGCCGGCGACCGGATGCGCGCCGTTCTCTCCGCAATGACCAGCAATCGGTTTGCTGGCGTGGGAACGGGTCTGATGGTCACCGCCGTGGTGCAGTCTTCCAGCGCGACGACTGTGATGCTTGTGGGGTTTGTGAACGCGGGCCTGATCACCGTCACACAGTCTATCGGTGTGATAATGGGTGCCAATGTCGGTACCACGGTGACTGCCTGGCTGGTGGCGGTCATCGGATTCAAAGTCCACATTTCCTTTATGGCTCTTCCGGCTATTGCGATAGGTTTCTTTCCCCGACTGTTCGGCTTTCGGAAGCTGGCTGACTGGGGTGAGGTGATACTGGGATTCGGCGTACTTTTCCTGGGCCTCGATTTCATGAAAGACGCGGTGGCCGATCTCAAGGACGCGCCACAGGTGCTGGCGTGGATCGCCCAGTGTCGGGCGGACGATCTCACATGGAGATTGATCGCCGTCGGGGTGGGTATGGTTGTCACCTTCATTATCCAGTCGTCGTCGGCGGCCATGGCGGTAACCATGACGATGGCGGCGGAAGGAATAATAGATCTCCCAACAGCCTGCGCCCTGGCGGTGGGCCAGAACATCGGTACCACCATCACGGCCAACCTGGCCTCCATCGGCACCTCGGCGGCGGCAAAGCAGTCCGCTCGCGCTCACATGCTGTTCAACGTCATCGGTTCGATCTGGCCGATCGTCCTGTTTGGACCTTTCCTGGCGTTGATGGATATTATCGTTCCCGGGGCGCTGCAAGGTACGCCCTCCCAGGCCCTCCTGGCGTCATTTCTGGCGGCCTTCCATACGATATTTAACGTTATCAATACCGTCATCTTCCTGCCCTTCACCAGGCAGCTCGCGTGGCTTTCCACGAAGCTGGTCTGGGACAAGGGAGGGGAGGAGCCTCACCTCAGGTTCCTCGATCCCAATCTCATGGGGTCGCCTCCCATGGCTCTGCACGCGGCGCGCAGCGAGCTATTGCGCATGCTCGAGATTGTGGAGTCCATGCTCATCAATGTGCGCAAGCTCATCGCATCGCCCGATAAAAAGATGGGTAAGGTAGCGGATGAGATCCTCGCCTCCGAGCAGATCGTGGACTTGCTGGAACGGGAGATCTCCGTATACTTGGTGCCGGTGACTCGGATGGATATTTCCTACAAGCAGAGCCAGGAGATCGGTGGAATAATTACCGCGGTGAGCGATATCGAACGCATGGGCGACCACTGCGAGGCGCTTCTCAAGCTCGCCAGGCGCCGATATGACAAGAAGCTTGCTCCGACCGAAGGGGCCATAGAAGAGCTCACCGAGATCGGCGAACGGGTTCAGGGGTTCCTGGCGCTGTTGAGGGAAAACATGTTCGCGGCTTCGGATCTCTCCATTGACAGGGCACAGGAGTTCGAGAACTCCATTGACGAAATGCGAAAGCGATCCCGAAAGGGGCACGTGTCTCGCCTGAACAAGCAAGAGTGCAGCGTGAACCAGGGGCTCATCCACATCGACATGCTCACCAGCTTCGAGAAAATAGGCGACCACGCATTCAACGTCGCCCAGATGCTCGCCGGGGAGCGGTAGAGTTGGTGGTTCGACGCTTGTCCCCCTTGTAAAACGATCATCCGTCATTAAGATGTGCCCATGGACTTCATGAAAATATTCGGTATGGGCAAGCACGAGAAAGCCAAAGACAAAAATCTCGGCAGTCTGTTTGCGGCCCTCGAGGAAATGCTCGCGGGAAAATCCGTTGACGAGATCAAGCTGGTCGCCGGCTGGGCGGGGTTGCTCGGACGCGTGGCAAACGCGGACATGGAGCTGAGCGATGAGGAGATCGTCCGGATCAGGGAGATCATGAGCGAGATCCACGGACTCGACGGAACATCGAGCGGCGCGATTGCCGACCTGCTTGCCGGGAATCGGGTAGAGCTGCTGTCAGTCGAGGATCATTTCTATACCCGGATGATCAACGATGTTGCCGACAGGGAGAAGAAGCTCGCGCTGTTAGAGTCGCTGTTTCACGTGGCCGCGGCGGATGACATCGTGCGGCAGAACGAGGACGCCACAATCCGAATGATCTCCCGTTCGTTGTTCTTATCCCACGACGAATTCATCGAGGTTCGCTCCAGATTTCGGGACAAGCTCTCCGTTCTCAAAAACAGTAAATCGCGGAGCTCTTGAAGGTACAGTAGAGAACAGTCCCGGATTCTATTTTGAGATCGTCAAATGAGCTTCGGGTGATCAATGCGGACAGGGTAAGATCGTCCACCGAGATCCTGACCTCCAGCAAGCGGCCTGATGATTCCCATCCTATGACCGTGCACCGGAACTGGTTTCTGGCGCTGGATTCGAAAGGTTTTTCGGACAGCAGGATATCCTCGGGCCTGATCCACACGTGGGTCACCGAACCGTCTGTGATCGATGTCGAGATCTCGACTCCCGCGGCGCGGCAGCCGTCCGGTGTGATCTCGTCGACGTGGATGACGTTCCTTAATCCCAGGAAGTCGGCCACCTCCCGGTCGTTGGGTGAACGGAAGATCTCCTCGGGGGTGCTCACCAGCCTGAGGGTACCGTCGAGCATCACGCCGATCTTATCTCCGAGATAGAGGGCCTCGTCCACGTTGTGTGTGACGTGGAGAAATATTGTGTCTCCCCGTTGGTGAATGTCCCGCAGCACTCGTCTCAATCGCTCCGCTTCCCTGGGGTCCACAGCCGCGAGGGGCTCGTCCAGAAGAAGGACTTTGGGCTCGGTGATCATTGCGCGAGCGAGTGCCGTGCGCTGCTGTTCGCCACCGGACAGGGTCTGCGGTTTGCGGTGCAACAGATTCCGTATGCCCAGAAGTTCGGAGGTGCTCTGCACCCGGTTCTTTACGGTTTTCTTGTCGAACCCCCTTGCGCGAAGCCCGTAGGCGATATTCCCCGCCACGTCGAGATGCGGGAAGAGCGCGTAGTCCTGATAGACCAGGGCGAAACCCCTTCGTTCGGGAGGAACGAAGGTCACGTCCGCGCCGTCCCAGGTGATCCGGCCGGAGTCCGGACGGATCAGGCCCGCCACGACCTCGAGGAATACCGTTTTTCCCACCCCTGATGGTCCGAGGATCACGAAGTACTCGCCTTTCGACACCGACATGGTCAGGTCTGCGAGGGTAAAGTCTCCGAGCTTCCTGTTTATGGAATGTAGTTCGAGCAAGGGCTACTCCTCCCTCGATCGGCGCTTTGCGACAAAGCGCAGGGCAGCGAAGATGAGCACGCAGATGATCAACAGAACGACAGCCGCCGACCGGGCGTGGGCGAGGCCGTAGTCGTTGAATCGCTCGAAGACGAGCGTGGGCGTGGTCATGGGGTGATAGGCGATGATCACGACCGCCCCGAACTCGCTGATGCCCCGGGCCCACATCATGATCATTCCGGTCAGGATGTCCCGCCAGGCCAGGGGTACGGAGATGGTAAAGAACGTGCGACAAGGAGACGCTCCAAGGGTGCGGGCGGCGCTTTCGAGGTGTACCGGGACCTTTGCGAACCCGTTATGGGCGGCGTTGATCAGGAAGGGGACGGACACGAAGGCCATGGCCACGGCGATCCCCGGCGCGGTGCCCACCAGGCTTCCGAAGGTAGATCCGAAAAGTGAGTCCCTGCCGACAACGGTGAGCAACGCGATGCCTGCGGTGGTGTGCGGCACGATGATCGGCAGATCGATTATCGCAAAAAGGGTTGAGCGACCGAAGAAGCGCTTTCTTGCAAGTAGGTACGCCAGTGGGATCCCGGTCACGGTGCACGCGATGGTGGCCATGAGGGCGGCGCTAAGGGTGAGGCTGACCGAGGATCGCACTTCCTCATCGGCCGCCGCGTCCGAGATCTCTCCAAAGGAGGAAGCAAGGAGTATTCCCGCAAGAGGCGCGATGATGAACAGGAGCACCAGTGATCCGAGCAGTGTGAAGACGAGGCCCGTCCATGGTATCGGCCGACCCGCTTTTGTGCTGCGAGGATTCGACATCGCTACTCCGGCTTCACGCAGTGCTTCTTGAGGTCATCCGGCAGGGCGTCCATCTCTCCGGTGATCGCCGGCACGATGGGCGACTGCCCGTTCCTGTCCATGATCACCCGGCCCTGCGCTGACAGGAGCAAGTCCAGGTAACGGACGGCAAGATCCCTGGAGGGCGCGTTTTTTGGGATGGTGATCGAGTACACGATCGGCGCGCCCTTCCTGGTAATCATCTCGCCGGGTTTTTTGCCCGTGACCTCCACGGTTGCCGTGGCGTACAGATCCTTGTGTGCGGACGATCGGAGGTTCATCTCGTCTGGCAAGCGTACCGTCTTCAGGTCGTGCTGCCTGGCCACGGAGCGGTAGATGGGGAGATAATCGATCTCCCTCGCTTCGAGCAGGGCGAGCAGATCCGTCTCCTTGGGCCGTATGAAGCGCTTACCGTCTTTCTCTTTCAGTCTCTTCGCGAGACCGTCCATGCCGAAGTGCCTCTGTGCCAGGTCGAATAACATGACTGTCCGGTAGCCGCAGGGATCGCTGTTGGGGTCCGCGCGCCCAAAGGTAACTCCTTCCTTCAGAAGGATCTCGTGCCAGTTTTCAGGCGTGATTTCATCCGCGTATTTCGACTTGTCGGTGTACGCGATGGCCATCTCGTTGGTGGCGAACCTTATATTGAAGTCCGTGTGTTCGGGCATGAGGAGGTTTTCCACCACCTTGTAATCGGCGGAACCGAGCACGTCGCACGGGCGATTCAGATCGCTGACCTTGCGGGCGGTGTCGCGGCTTCCCGCGGATTCGGATTGTACGGTCACACCTGGATTTTGCTTCTCGAACAAGGTGGAGATTTCCTTGAAGGGTACGGAAAGGCTGCCCGCGTGAAGGACTATCAGCTTGCGATCCTTTACGGTAACGGGCGCGTCTTTCTCTGGAACGGGCGCGTCGCCAGGGTTACTCGCTTCCCCGCATCCCGCGAGGATCGAGAACGCGAACACCGGGATGAAGGTGGCAAGACTCAGGTGTATTCGTGTCGTGTTTTTCATTTTTTTACCCCTCCTGGAGGGTTCCAATTAGGTGATGGCGAGGGTTATGTCAATGATGACATATGGGAAACCCGCTTACAGTGGTATAAGCATCCCAATGCTTCGATGGACCCACATCGTGATCCCTTGCCTGATCATTCTGGCTGCGAATACAGCTTTCGCGGGTGAGGGAAAAGAAGAGATCCCGCCGGCCCCCGTCTACGAATTGAACTTGGCGGTCGATGTGCCGGTTTTCTTTCTCGCCGGGTTCGTCGCTGTTGGCTGGTTTCTCGGAGACGAGCTGGGAGAAGCCGACTGCGCTCCGCTGTGTGACAGGCGGGACGTCAATAGTTTCGACAGGTGGTCCGCCGGTTATTACGACGAAGATTGGGCAAGGGTAACCGACTTCACGCTCATTGGAATCATGGGTATCGGTGTTGTTTCGCTCTTTATTGACGAGGGTTTCAGGGCGGGCCTGGTGGATTTGTTCGTGGTTGCAGAGTCGGTCTTGTTGGCCAATGGTTTCGTGGTGGCGCTCAACCTGCTGGCCCGTCGTCCCCGGCCCTATCTTTACTCGTCCGAGGCGCCCCTGGATGTTCGAAACAGCGGCACCGCCAGCCTGTCCTTCGGGAGCGGCCACGTGGCGGCGACAACCTCCTTCACGACTGCGATGTTCGGGGTGTTCCACGCGAGGCATCCGGATTCTCCCTGGCCGTGGGTCTTTCTGGGCGTTGGGACGGCCGCGAGCGGGGTTGTCGCCGCCGGCAGAATCATGTCCGGCAGACACTTCATGTCGGATGTCATTATCGGCGGGGTCGCCGGGATATGCATGGGCATACTGGTTCCCGCCATGCACAAGAAAAACGTTCTCATCGCCCCTGCGATCCTCGACAGCGGCGCCGGCCTGGCGCTGACAAGGTCGTTCTGACCAGTTGAAGCACCCCTGGATTCCCTTGTAGTTGTAATTATACCGTCCATTTCAAATTTGAAAAAAATGTTTGGCATCAGGGGTTTACATGCCGGATCCGCGACTTATTTTTTAAAGAGGAGCACTAACATGGATTCCATCCCCCCCCCGGCCTCGACGAGAGTATCAGCAGTAATGAGGTATGCGGCGCTGGAGTCAATAATTCCCCCCCAGCCTCGTCCGTTTCCCCGCAAGGTCGCCATTCCCTATTGCAAGCCTGCCCGTACCACCAGGCGAATGTACGGATCGGATCTGCAGGGGAAGATCCTCAAGGGTCGATACAGGGTGACATTTCCCCTCGGGAGGGGAGGGATGTCAACAGTGCACCTGGCGCGAGATATCACCAGCGGGCGCCACTTCGCCATCAAGGTGCTTCTTGCGGATTATGTAAACAGGGCGACCATGAGGCGCAGGTTTTTCAACGAGATCGAGGCGGTGAGAAGGGTGGAGCACGAGGCTATCGTCAAGATGTACGATCTCGGTGAGCTCGATGACGGACGCCTCTTTCTGGTAATGGAATATGTGCCCGGGGGATCCCTCAAGAAGAAGCTGCGCGAGGGCGCAATGCGAGTTGATCAGACCATCGAGATCATCAAAACTGTAGCCGAAGGTCTGCGTGCCGCCCATCGGCAGAACGTGATTCACAGAGATCTCAAGCCGGGAAACCTGCTCTTGCCCAGGCGCAACTTTGGAGGCCCGGTAGCGAAGATCGTGGATTTCGGTATCGCCAGAATCTCCGACAACCCCCGGATCACCAACACTTCTGAGGTGGTCGGAACTCCCCTTTACATTTCGCCGGAACAGGCATTGGGGGATTCGGTGGACCATCGGGCGGACGTATACGCGCTGGGCGTGATGACGTACGAGATGCTCACCGGCGAGAGATTGTTCACAGGTCGCAATCCAGAGACGCTCCTTCGGCAGCACGTGAAGGAGCGCCCCTTGTCCATGCGCAAGAGGCGCCCCGATCTGAATATCCCCGGCTCCCTCGATGATCTCGTTATGACGTGCCTCAAAAAGAATCCCGACAAGCGCCCCTTCGACATGAGCATGATCCTCGCCAATCTGGCCACTCTCGACGGAGCCGGTACCTACCTGAATTGATCTACTCGCAGTTTTCCGCGCAGTCACCGTTCAGGATGGCGTCGCACTCCTCGTCCATGATGCACTTGATGCACTCGTCGCAGTCCTCGTCCTCTTCTTCGCATGTGAGCTCCCAGTCGCCTATCAGATCCTGAGCATCGTCGTCTCCGTACTCGTCCGCGAGGCATTGCTCGATCTTTTCGTTGGCGTCTTCGGTGGTGTCGCAACCCACGATGGCGAATGAGAGGACAAAAAGGGCGCAGATTACCAGTGTGATCGGTTTCATGATTCGTTTCCTTTCGCTGTGTCCGCGCATTGGCGCGGGCTTGTTTTTACTTGCAATGTTTGTGGCCACAGGGCGATCCAGGAGCATTGCACTGGACGTGCCAAGAGGTTGAAACCCGCTAAAAATCAGGCTTTACGGTAGTAGCGGGTTAGTGAGTGTGGCGATGGGACAACACCCGAGTGTGTGAATTTTCACGGGATCGACGGCGCTAGTTTTCCTGGTCGTTATCATTGTTGAGAATGATATTGGCGGTCAGGAAGCCGGAAACTTGGGCCATGCCGACGCTGTGGGAAGGCCACGTCCACGAGCCCGCCAGGTATAGCCCGCCGATGGGAGTGTGGATGTCGATTCGGTTTTGTTGGCTCACAGTGAAGTTCAACCCGTAAGGTGTTCCGTCTTGATTGAAGGTGAAGTTCTTCACTGTGCGTGGTGTCATCCCCTCCTTTACCTCGATGTGGTCACGCAGGCCGGGCATGATCTCTTCGGCCATGGTTATGAGCGTGTCCATCATTTCCTCTTTTTGTCGGGTGTATGCCTCGCCGGGTTCGGGCCACAGCGACATGTCGGAGTAAGTGTGGATGGAAAGTACGGACTTGCCCCTGGGCGCGTAGAAAGGATCGCCCAGGTTTGAGTAAAAGGTGAGAGACATGAAGCCGTTCTCGTAGTTCCCGGACATTGCCGCTTCGTAGTTCGCCTGATGGTCCAGCGACTTGTTCAGGAAGATCTCGTATTCGGAGATGCCCCAGAAATCGGGGGTCACGTCCAGCCCCAGATAGACTCCGGCGAAGGAGTTGCTCGGCTCCATTTTTTTTATTTTTCGCAAGAATCTCCCGGGGAGTTTCTCCTCACCGACCAGGCCGAGAAAGGTCTGAAACGGATCTGCGTTGGAAACCACGTAGCGGCTCGTGTAGGCATCGCCGTATTCTGTCTCGACCCCGGTTACCCGACCGTCCGTCACGTTGATGGATGTGACGCGGGTGTCGGTAAGAATGGTTCCGCCGAGCTCTTTTATCCGCTCACTGTACGCGTCGGACAGGGCCTGGGAGGAGCCCACGATTTGCCATCCACCATTGAGAAGATAGCTGTACTGGGCGATCAGGAATATGATGGACCATTGCTCTGATGGCGGGGGGCCATGGTACAGCCAGAACTGGGCGATGACCGCCTTGAGATCCTCTGCTTCGAAAAACTCATCGAGCACCTCCTGCACCGTCTTGTTATGATACTTGAAGAGGGTTCTCTGGCGCAGTGGGAGCGTGATCTTGGTGAGCAGCGCCGCCAGCGGGTTTGCCAGGTAGGGGCTGCGGAGTTCGGAGATCTCGTCGGAAAGCACTACCAGTAGATCGCGGTAGCGGTCGAGGTTGGTGGCCTCGTCGGGCCAGCGCTCCTTCAGCGCCTTGAAGAAAGCCTCTTCTCCCTCGGGCTGGACGAACTCCAATCCGGGGAAGATGGACTTGCACTGTTCCTTGACCCTGATCAACTCGATCTTTTCAAACACGCCGGCCCTCTCCATGACTATCTGAACGAGGGCCTTTTCCCTGCCTCCACCCAATGACATCTCATGAAGAGCCGCGTCGAAATTGAACTCGCCTCGTGAGAACGATGTGGCGCATCCCCCGACCTTGTAATGTTGTTCCAGCAGGAGGACTTTCATTCCCCCATCGGCGAGATGGGTTGCGGCCGAGAGGCCACCCATCCCGGCCCCGATAACAATGACGTCGTAATCGGTGTTCCGGTTTCGGGGCAGGGGCGAAGTGGCGCAACCGTGCATGGTTGCTGCAATGAGGATGAGAATTGT
This sequence comes from Deltaproteobacteria bacterium, assembly GCA_030591725.1. Taxonomy (GTDB): domain Bacteria; phylum Myxococcota_A; class Polyangia; order JAAYKL01; family JAAYKL01; genus JAUVAN01. Next base: position 4,773 of record JAUVAN010000044.1, on the reverse strand, counting down.
CGCGAATGAGCGGGGGATCATTTTCAAGTGTTACTCCAATTTGCCACTGATCATTTAGTCCTCGTTCCCCCATACCTCCTTGAAAACCAGGCAGAAAATCAGGCTGGCTTGTAACATGATATGAGAACGCATAAAACACATACGATTGCTCGTCGATAAACAACCAAATCTTGCTTTTCGATTGGGCAGCGTTCAAAATTTGTGGGAACAAACGGCGCATCGTGTACGTTACCTTGATTGTTGAACGTCAATAAAATGGAATTCACAGGCACTTTCAATATCGGAGCATCAGAAGAGAAGCCGCTGGTTCGCGGTGCCGACCCTGTCGCCCTCGTAGGCGGGGCGGGTGCGGTGATCATCGCGCTTGTCGCAATGCTGCTTCTTCCCATGATCAGCGAGGCTCGTCCAAGAGAAGACACGTCGAAGGTCGACTCCCCGCCTTTCGAATACATCGAGGCCCGTCTGCTCAAGTTCGGCGAGGTGAAGGACGACACAAAACTTCCGGACAGGATCGTGCCGGCTCTTCCTACCGCGCCTGGTGAGGTGCTCTCCCTCGATATGGACGAGAACAAGCCGGAGCCGAAGATCGAGGAGGACAAACCGACACGCCAGGCCGACGCGGTGACCGACGACAAGTTGCGAGAGGTCTTTGACAAGGCGCGTGCGTTTGCCGAGATACAGGATGACTATATACCGGAAGGTCATCCGGACGGAGTGCCCGACGGGGACGTGACGGATCCCGCGCTGGCGTCGCTCGGCGCCACGTACGGGCACAGGATCAAGCGTTTCTTTCTGGACAGGTGGATCGTTCCCACGCTCCTGTCCGAGGGTGCGCTGCGCGATCTGAAGGTGAAGGTGAACATCAAGTTGAACATCGATGTGGTGATAGTATCGACCACATTCCTGAAGAAATCCGGCAACCGGATGTTCGATGATTCTGTTCAAAACGCCATCGACAGGGTTAGCCAGGAGGTCAGAAACCTTCCGTCACCGCCCGAAGCCATTGCGGCGAGAGTATTTGGCGGTGGAATAAATTTGACCTTCAACGGTCGCGAGGCTTCCTACGAATAGAGGTGATCAGTATGAGTAGATTTTTTGGTCTTGTGGTTGGCATGGCGCTCCTTTTTGGGAGCGTATTGGTATTGCCCGGGATGGCCGAGTCAAAGAAGGGGAAAAAGGACAAGGGCTCCGATGAACCTCTTCCTGTCATGGCCGACAACGCTCCTCTGGAGGTTGAGCTATGGGGCGGGATTCGCGATCTGTACAAGATCGCCGTGCCGAAACCGCTGGGGCATGCAACCGCCTCCGGGGAGGTCCAGTCGATCCAGTCCAACGATTTCAAGCTCTCCAGTCTCTTCGAGGTTCTGAGCGAAAAGTCGTACATCGCCGATCTCTCGGCGGAGGGCATGAGCATCGAGAAGGATCCGTGGGTTCAGATCGGCGCCCAGGGCGTCTCCAAGTGCAGGGTGAAAAAATCGGGAGACAGCCTGGAGCTCGACTTCAAGTTGTTCGAGGTCGCCCGTGGCGGCAAGCCGGTGCTGTCAAAGAGGTACTCGGGCTCCGCCAAGGAGTTGCGATCCCTGGTGCACAAGTGGGTAAACGATGTGATCGGCTACTTCACTGGAGAACGCGGTATGTTCGGAACCAGGCTGGCTTTCTCCCGCCGCATAGGCCCGGGAACGAAACATGTTTTTACCGCAGACTGGACAGGCGGCGACGTGGGGAGAGTCACGCGCAACAACGCCATCAACCTGTTGCCTGCCTGGGGCCCCGGCGGCTCCATTTACTACACGTCGTTTGTGGAGGGCGCACCGTTCCTCTACCGGACCGGGCAGCGCAAGGCGGTGCTCTCGGAGACCGGCCTCAACATGGGCGCCGCGTTTCACGGAGGCAAGATGGCTGTCGTTTTGTCCAGGGACGGGAACCCGGAGATCTACGTGGGCAATGCGGATGGCTCGGGGCTCAAGAGGCTCACCACCTCGGGATCCATCGACGTGTCCCCCTCATGGAGCCCGGACGGATCGAAGATCGCTTTTGTGTCCGATCGCCACGGATCGCCGCAGATTTTTGTCATGGGCGCCGGTGGCGGCGGGGCAAAGCGGATAACCTTCAAGGGCTCTTACAACCAGACGCCGTGCTGGTGTCCACGCCCGGGATCCAACCTAATCGCGTTCACCGGCAGGGACGGCGGAACATATGACATCTTCACCGTCAACACCTCCGGCGGCGGCATCAGGCGCCTGACCCAGAAGCAGGGTCGCAACATGGATCCGGCCTTCTCGCCGGACTGCAGGGCCGTTGCGTTTCATTCCTCTCGGGGTGGCATCTTTATCTCCAACGCCGAGGGGCTCAATCAGAACCTCGTGATCAAGGGCGCGGCCGATACCATCAAGTGGTCCCCCAGGTGACATCCGGCGCGCCGCGAGGACCCATGCCCCGGCAGCGCAAGAAGATCATCATCTCGTTCTTCTGGGCCGCCTTCCTTGTGTCTGCATACGATCTGATTACAACCATTTTGAGTCCGTCCGTGGCGCTGGAAGGAAGCGCGCAGCTGGTCCGATACACGGTTTTGATGCTTGTGGCGTTGCCTTGCGCAGCCGCGATGCTTGCATTTGCCGGTTCCTGGTTACGGGATCGACTTGCATTGCTTCCGATTCCGAAGATCTTCAGCTCGGTTCTTTCGGATATCATGGCCGGTGTTCCATTGTTGGTGATGATTCCGTCACTCTTTTCAGGGCCCAGGATAGGCGCAAGCCCATTGAAGGTTCCCCTGTTGATCGCTGCCCTTGTTTCGGTGGCGGCCTCCGTGTGGGTTCTCCGTCATGTCACCCGTAGGATATCCGTAGTGGTCGCGGGTTCCTCGAGGGTGCGTGTTGTCGCCTCCGCTGTTGCGGTGATGATCGTTTCGACGGTGATTCTTCACGTGGCGACCGTGGAGATCCTTCCGGGGCTGTATCCTTCGTTTCACCGGATGCTCGGTTTTGCGGCGGTCGCGGTCATCGCCTCGGCCTTCTACGTGGTCTTTTGCGGGCCTGGTGTGGATGTCGGGAAACGATTATCGATGGCTGTTTTACCGATCCTGCTGATCGTGTCGTTACCTGTCGGTACGATGCTGGCGAATCGTGCCGTCTTTGCCCGAGCGGCGCTGGTCGAGAACGCTCCGTTCTTCGGGCAGATCATCGCGGATGTCTTTGTTGCGGAGCAGCGGATCGACGCCTGTCTTTTCGGTGGAGGAGAGTCGAGAACTTCGGAGGGAAGACCGCGTGCCTTTGCCAACGCCCGGTTCGAGAACGACGACGCGAAAAGAAGTGTATTGCTCGTGACGGTGGATGCCCTGAGAGGGGATGTGCTGGACAAGAATGGCCGGTTCGGAACGGCGGCGGCGAATCTCCAGCGGATCGCGCAAAGTTCTCTCGAGTTCAAAAGGGCGTACAGCCCAAGCAACACCACGCCCATCTCCCTCCCGGGCATGGTGTTGGGATCAATTCCACGCGACGGGGATGATGAGCCTTCCGCGGCGGATTGCATCTCGTGGCCATTCAATCGATCCGGTTATCGAACGGAGTTTCATTTCACCGCCCACGAGTACGCAAGCCTGGAGAGGACCAGGCTGTGGCCACTTGCTTCGAGGGGATTCTTCTTTAGATCCTACATTGGCGACTACCTGTACGCCGACGCGGTCATGAAAAAGGTGGAGCGCAGTATGCGGATGCGATCGGAGCCGTTCTTCATATGGGCCCACCTGAGCGATGTTCATTCGCCGTTTCTGGCGGCGCGGGAGGTCGGGAACCCGGGCAGAGACTGCGAGGCCACTTACGACGGCCAGCTGCGCTGCCTCGACGGTGTGCTGGGGAAGTTCTTCGATAACATGATGTCCGAGCATCCCGATGTGGTGTGGGCGTTCTCGTCCGATCACGGAGAGGCGTTCGGCGAGCATGGAGTCATGCTTCACGGGAGCATGTTGTACGAAGAGCAGGTGAGGATCCCGCTCCTCATGGGCGGTCCACAAGTCGAGCGTGGAATTGTCCCCGATCCGGTCAGCATATTCGATCTCGGAGCCACACTTCTTGCCCTGGCGGGTGCTACACTGGATGAAGGTGTTGCCACGCTTCCGGTCAGGCCGGTCCCCCCGGGGTCACTGGCGCCTGTGTTGGTGGTGGGGAAGGAAAGCTGCGCGGTGGTCGATGGGAGATGGAAGCTCATTGCGGAAGCGGGGAAGGGCACTCTGGGGTTATTTGATCTCGAGGACGACCCTGTAGAAATGAAGAACCTGATTTCCTCGAACACCGGGGAAGCGTCAAGGCTCCTGTCGGCATTAAGTGAACTGGGATGCCCCCACGATCTGACGAGGTTGAAGTCGAGCATCGAGTAAGGAGTACATCATATGAGAAGGATATCCGTTATCGCGCCGGTGGTCATGGGCTGCGTTGCCGTGTTGACGATCATTGCTACCGAGGCGCCGGCCGAGCCGAAGGGCATCGATACAGGCTCCATCAAGGGACAAAACGACAAGGCAAATACAGTTGCGCCAAGGGAGGGAATGGTCGAGCTCGAGATCCTTCGACTGGAGCAGGGGCCCACAGGCGGTGTGCTGATCTTGCTCGGGGAGAAGAGCGCGCCGTTCCACGTCATTCCAATGGTCATCGGAGAGGCGGAGGCCCGGGCGATCGTCTCGCGCAAGGACGGCATGAGTTTTCCCAGACCGATGACCCACGATCTTCTGGAGAAAGTTCTCGTGGAGTTCAAGGCGAAGGTCGTCAAGCTGGAGATCGG
>JAUVAN010000243.1 GCA_030591725.1 Deltaproteobacteria bacterium | reverse complement strand
TCGAGGATGACACGCAAAGAGCGCTCTGCTCCATGGGATTCGACACCGCTGACGAAAAAACCGGGAAGCTCGCGCGCGCAACGACCCTCTTCGGCAACATGATCGATCACCTGAACGAAAAGATATCCCGCGCCGAGATACACCCCCTTGTCGCGAGCAAGAGCGGAGGTGCAATGGCCCTCGATGTTTTGATCGAGATTGACGGCCCGCCCGCCTTGTAAGGAGTTCTTGTGCAAAGCTGGAAAATCTACTAGAGAGGGTCTATTAATATGTAGATCAATTTGGATATTGTGGTCTCGCAGCAATATCTTCGAGGCAGAATCAGGCATGAATTCAGTCGGACATAACCACATCGGGCAGATCCTCGATCGCAAGTATCGAATAACGCGACTTGTCGGGGCCGGCGGCATGGGCACGGTCTACGAGGCCGAACACATCCTTCTGAGCCGCAAGGTTGCAGTGAAGGTCATGCACCCCGAGTATGTGTCCAATCCCGAATCCGTGGAGCGTTTTTTCCGGGAGGCCAAGGCTGCCAGCGCCATCGGACATCCAAATATAATCGACATTCACGATGTGGGCCGCGAAGACGACGACACGATTTTCATCGTAATGGAACTCCTTTCGGGGAGGAGCCTCGACAACATCATCGACGATGACGGCGGGTGCACGATCGAGCACTCGGTTCATATTGCGCTGCAGATCCTGTCAGCGCTCGAGGCCGCTCACGAGAAGGGAATCATCCACCGAGATCTCAAGGCAGACAACGTATTCCTGTCCCTGAACGCCCGCGGCCGCGAAGAGATCAAGCTCCTCGATTTCGGGATCGCCAAGATCGAGAAAGGGAACACCGCGAACCTGGGCCTGACCAAGGAGGGTAACGTCGTCGGCACACCCTATTACTTGTCTCCAGAGCAAGCGCGCGGCGGCAAATTCGTAGATCTGCGCATGGATATCTGGGGTGTGGGTGTGCTCATGTACGAGATGCTCAGCGGATCGTTGCCGTTCAAAGGCGAGAACTACAACGAAATTTTGAGCAACATCCTGATGACCGAGGCGACCCCTCTCAAAGATCTGGCGCCGGCGGTTCCTGATGCTCTCATCGAAGTTGTCGCCAGGGCCATGGCCAAGGACCCGGAAGGCCGATTCACAAATGCGGGCGAGATGATGACCGCGTTGACACCCTTCCACAGCATCGACCGCGAGGATATGAGCACAATAGTATTCGAGACGCTCAACCTGTCGTCTGGCGCGCACCGCCTCGGCTCGGGAGAGGGAGCAACGGCGCAACCCGGCAAGGGCAAGGATTTGCGGAATAGCGATCCGAATGCGCAAACAATGGATCTGGATCTGGACGAGATGCAATACGCAGACAGCATCTCCGCCCCGATCGTCCGGCGTTCGAATACACCTTTTGTCATCGCGGCTGGGGTCGGGATGGCAGCGATCGCAGCGATCCTCGGCTTCGCTTTGGTCGGCATGGAGGGCGGAGAAGATATCGTATCGCCCACAAATAACGTCTCGCCACCCACATCCCCGGGAATCACGACGGTGCGGGAGAACCTGACTATCGATAAATCCGAAGTGACTCTGGAGATAGCCGGCGTTCCCGGGGACGGAACCATCACCCTGGATGGCCTCGAAGTGACCTCTCCTGTCACTCGCGAGGCTTCAGATAGCCCCGTTTTGCTAAAGGTGGAGGCGCCCGGTCGGGAGCCCTTCGAAAAAGCTCTGACTCTGCAAAAGGATCAGATGATCCGCGTTGAGATGAAGGAGCTGGAAAAGTCGCCGAGCGAGATGCAGAAAAAGTTCAGAAAGAAGTCGCGCGGTTCGACAAAGAGAAAGAAGCCGGGGAAGAAAAAGGTCAAGAACTGGGAGTCCAACCCCTTCGGATAAATCATGATCAAGAAGTGCATGTTGTTTGTAGTCGCGGTTCTCCTCGCCGCCTCTGCCGTATCCGCGCAAGAGGTGTCGCCGGGGTGCCCGGAACGTCCCGATGATGAGAAAAAGGCGCAAAAGTTGGCCGGGGAGTGGTTCTCCAAGGGTGAAATCCTGGTGGAGGAAAAGATGTACGCCGAGGCCCTCGGAGCATTCGGCTGCTCTCTGAAGCTTGTGGAGCACCCCGCAACCCTCATAAACGCCGGCCTGGTGTCCCAGATGGCGGGGAACAAGGAGGTCGCCCTCTCCCATTTTCAGAGGTACCTGGAATTGGAACCGGAGGGCGCGCGCGCGGAAGAAGCCAAAACCAATATCGCCGCGCTCGAGATCAAGCTCGCACCCGAACCGGAACCAGAACCGGAACCAGAGCCCGAACCGGAGCCCGAACCGGAGCCGGAACCGGAACCCGAAGAGACGATGCCGCCTGAACCCGTCGACGACGGTCCGAATCTCAAGCTGATCGGAGGAGTGTCGCTCGGTATCGGCGGCGCGGGTCTCGTACTGGGCGCCGTATTCCAGGGACTCGTCGGCAAGGCCCGTAGCGATGGTGAAGACACATCTGATTATGGCGAATTCGGAGATCAGAAGGATCGAATGAAATCCTTTCAGGTCGGCGCAATCATCAGCTTTGCAGTGGGCGCAGTTGCGGCTGCTACCGGCATGATCATGCTGATGGCGGAAGAAAAAAATGAATCCGAGGGGGAAATATCGGTTAAACTTAATCCCTACCCTGGAGGTCTGGCCCTGGAAGGAACGTTCTGATGCAGAAAAGAAAGACAAGCAACTTATTTCCGGTAATCGCGCTGGTCGCGTCGTTCGTGGTCATTGCATGCAATCTCGAACCCAGGCAAGGGCAGTTCGAATGCACTGAAGACTCCGATTGTCCCCCCGAATGGCTATGCAACCCGGCCGATTCTCTTTGCTACTCGAATGAAAACAATTTCCCACCATCGACCGATACGGACACTGACGCCGATACCGACGCTGACGCCGACACCGACACCGATGCTGACACGGACGCCGACACCGACGCTGACACCGATACCGACGCTGACACCGATGCCGACACCGACAGCGACACGGACGCCGATACGGACACTGATACGGATACCGACACCGATACGGACACCGATACGGGAACAGACACAGCCAACACGTGCCCGTACGATTGCATGCCACCCACCGCGTGCGCCAACGGAGGAGGGACGGAAATGTCTGCCTTTACATGTACCAGCGCAGCTCATGTCTGTTGCGACATACCCGACGCGGGGTGATCCGAAGAGCGAGCGCAATTGGACTGAACACTGCTTCATCGTGGGGAAAGAAACATTCATGAAAAGCGTAATGTTGAGCATTTGTGTGGCACTGGGACTCGTGGCCGGGGTTGCCATGGGATGCAGCAACAACAGTCCCGGCGTGGGCACTAACGACGGCGGCTCGGATTCGGGCACGGACGGCGATACGGATGCCGATACGGATACCGATACGGATACCGACACGGATGCCGACGCGGGGCCCGATGGGGGCAGCAATCTGCCTTCCTATCTGATATCCGTCGATTACATGTCATCACCGACGAGGCTGCTCAAGATCGATGTTGTTACCGGAGCCGGGCAGGTGCTGTGCGATTTACCCACCGCCTACAATTCCTTTACGTACAATTCATCCACCTTCTCCCGGGATGGTTTTCTGTTCATGTCCAACCATAGCCTCGGCAGACTGGACATGATTGATCCGTGCACTTGCGACGTCACCGAGATAGGCATCACCGGATACGGCTCGCTGCCCGGGATCACCGCCGATTACGGAACCGGGCTTTTCGGTATTGAAACCACTAGCGATTTGCTGCTTTCACTGGATACGAGCACCGGAGTGGGCACCGAAATCGGCCCCCTCGGCGTCGACTTCGGAACCTCAGGAGCTACGTGGTCCGATGACCTCAACGGCGGCTCGGGAGGACTGTACGGTATCAACGGCTCGAATAGTCACCTCTATTCCATTGATTATGCCACCGGCGCCGCAACTCAGCTTGTTGCCATGAGCCTGCCATTTGCATCCGTGGGCATCGAACTGCTCCCCGCAAATGGCGAGATCTACGCATGCACCAGCTCGAACAACGCGGTTCTGCGACAGATCGATCCCGCAACGGGAACCGTCACCGAGATCGGCACGGGAATGGGACATTTCAACAACCACTGCGACAACCTCGCCGCACCGTGGATCGTCGTGGACTGCCTGGAAGATTAGGCCGCAGTCTCAGCAACCTCTACCACCCCCTTGCATCGAACCTATGGAAAACGCTATGCTATTGTTTGTTCCGGCGCCATCTGCCGATGCGGAGAAAATGAATGGCGAAAGCACGTCTAAGATTGGGAGAAACATTGGTCGAGGCAGGGGTCCTTACCCAGGAAGCCCTGAACCAGGCGCTCGAGATCCAGAAGAAACAGCAACTCCGGCTCGGCACTATTCTGCTGCAGGAGAGTTTCGTCACTGAATCACAGCTGGTCCAGGCCCTGAGCCTCAAGCTGTCGATCCCCTGGGTGAGCCTGTGGCGAATAGACATCCCCGACGATCTCCTTGACCTGGTTCCCGCGAATGTGGCGGAGGAGTTCTTCCTGATGCCGATATACATCCGCCGTACAAAATCAGGCGACAGGGCTCTGTATGTGGCCATGAACGATCCTACCGACGAGGACGCGCTCCGCTTCGTCTCCGCAATGTCCGGGTTGATCGTCAAGCCGATGATCGCGGGACCGACCGATATCGCCTCCGCCATTCGCACGTATTACTATGATGAAGAAGAAGAGGCGCCCGAGCCCGAGAGCAAGCCCGTCCTGTTGACCTCCACCTCCATGCCTTCTTCTCCGCCGACTCCGCCGGCAGCGCCGCCGCCTCCTCCTCCCCCGGGCAAATCCTCCGACGCTCCTGCTCCCGCGCCTCCGGCGCCCCCCAAGGATCTTCCGGAAGAGGATCTCGAGGAACTTGATGAAGATAGCCTCGAGGAAGAAGCGGAAGAGACGGATACGGATGAGAGGGATGCCGACGACGAAGAAAAAACCGACGACGAAGAAAAAACCGACGACGAAGAAAAAACCGACGACGAAGAAAAAACCGACGACGAAGAAGATGCCCCAGAGGGAGGCGATCAGGCTGATGGACCGGTGTTCGTCGACAAGAAAGCGGCCCAGCGTGAAGCAGAGAGACGCCTCTTCGGGGTTGGAGGCAAGAAGCCCGGTAGAGCGTTCTCCCTCACACTGCTGGACGGCACCACGCTGGCATTTGGAGCGCCCAAGGCCGCACAGAGCCCCTCCGCTGCGGCCGCAAGCGGCAAGCTCACAAGGGAAGATCTCCTGTCCGGGTTGAAGGCGGCAGCCCAGGGAACTCCCCTGGACGATTTTTTACCCGCAGAAAAATGGGAGACCTACATGCAGGCCCTCCTCAAGGTTCTCTTCAACAAGCACCTGGTCTTTTACGAGGAGTTCCTCAAGGAGATTGAAGGGATCGAAAAGAAATAGCCGCACGTTCCAGGACTCCAGTCACCCTTTTTCCAAATCGACCGTCGGTCAACGGCGTCATTCCACCGGCAACACACTCCAGGAAATGACGACACTCCAGAAGCAGGGGCGGTTCGTCAGGAGAACCAGCGATCTCGCCCGCTATTGCCCCCCCCGATATCGTCAGGTGTCCACCCGGAACCGTGTCGTCGAAGACGACCGTACCCCGCTCAAAGTCGATCGTCATCTCTCTCGATCTGTCTTCGCTCTTACAATCCAGCCGGATGGCCGCTTTCACCGAATCTGAGAACTCGAGCACGATCTCTACCTCGTCGATCACCCCACGTACGGCGTCCAGAGTTCCACTGGCATGGATGAGCGACGGATCGCAACCGGTCATCGCCAGGACCATCGCCACGTCGTGAGGTCCATAGGCCCACAGAACATCCGGCTCCGTGTCCAGATCGATCGGCCCGCCACGTTCGCAGCGAATGGACCGGACCTCTCCCAACGCGCCGTCGCGGATGATCCCGAGGATCCTCTCGAACAGTTTGTGATAGCGCATCTGATGCCCAACCAGAAGCGTCGTCAAGTTGCGCTCGGCCAGAGTGACCAGCTCCATTGCCCCCTTCGAGGTCATGGCCATGGGCTTCTCCACCATCACGTGCTTCCTGCCCTCGAGAGCCAGACGCGCATGTTCGAGGTGATCGACTGCGGGCGTGCACACCGCGACGATATCCACATCGTCCATGAATGAATCGAGCGTATGCCCGACGAGCACGCCGGGGTGGCATGCAAGAGCTCTCGCCCTGGCGTGGGAATCGACATCCACGATCCCCACAAGGCGAGCGTTCGGAATGCCGGCCAGATCCCGCGCAACTTTCATGCCCCATCGTCCGTAGCCCATCAGAGCAATCTTCATCGGTCGCAGGTAGGGAGAATTGGGATTTGCCGGCGAATGCACCTATTGGTTCTTTTTCTGTAGCAGCTTGATGAGTTCTTCCCTGTCCCCGTCCGTGAGATCGGAGGGAGGCTTCGCCGCCTCGGGGTCCTTCTTCTTTTCAGGCAGTTTGATATCGGGGATGTGCTTGCTCACCTCGTCCTTGATTCCAATGGCCTTGTTTTCAAGCT
>JAUVAN010000148.1 GCA_030591725.1 Deltaproteobacteria bacterium | reverse complement strand
CGAAACCCACGGGATGAGCCAGCGTGGAGGTTCGGTGGTATCGCATTTCAAGATGGGCGACCAGTCCAGCGCCATGGTCATCCCGGGAACCGCGGACGTTCTCGTGGGCCTCGAGCGCACCGAGGGGCTGCGCAACCTCGAATTTCTTCGAGGCGGTGGGATTTACCTGGTCAACGCGCCGGATCTGTCCTGCATCCCCGAGTCGGCCATGAAGCAACTTCAAGAGTCGGATATCAAGGTTCACAACTTCGACGCGGACGGCATTGCCATGGCCAAGAAAAAACCCCTCACCGCCAACCTGTACCTCATCGGATATCTTTGCGCCCAATCCGAGATCCCGTTCGAGCTCGAGGAGATCAAGGCAACTGTCGGCGTGCTTACCAAGCCCGCCTTCCTTGCCGACAACCTGGACGCGCTCCAGGTCGGATACGAGAAAGGAAAGGCACAATAATGAGATTCGATGACATGGCCGCGAGGGCCAGGGCGAACGAACCCCGCAGGCTGGTGGTTGTGGGCGCCCACGAGAGCAACATTCTCAAGGGAGTGGCGCGGGCCGCAGCGGACGGAATCGCCAGTCCGGTCCTGCTCGGTGACAGATCGAAGATAGAGAAGATCGCACAGAGCGAGAACATCGATCTGACCGGGCACGAGATCGTGGATATCGCGGATAACACTGAGGCCGCCCTGGCTTCTATGGAGATGGTGCGCGCGGGCGAGGTGAGCGCGTTGATGAAGGGCGTGATCCCCACGCCGGACTTCATGCGAATATGTTTCAAGAACGGCCTCAAACGCGAGGGCAGGATCATCACTCACCTGGCCGCGTTCGATCACGAAAAGGCCGGACGACTGTTGATGGTGAGCGACAGCGGCATAGTTCCTTTCCCGACTCTCGATCAGCGAGTTCAGATCATCAAGAACGCGGTGGAGGCCATGCGCGCGCTAGACGTACCCGAACCGAAGGTGGCCATCCTCGCCGCAACCGAAGAAGTCTCCGACAAGATCCCCATCTCCAGAGAGGCCGTGGCGCTCAAGGAGATGAACTCTGACGGTGGAGATCTGGCGGGCTTCGGAATCATCGACGGACCCATCGACTTCTTCGCCGCCATCGACCCGGAGGCTGCCGCCGTCAAGGGAATCGGTGGTGAAGTTGCGGGGCGCGCCGACATTCTTCACTGCCCCGACGTGGTGGCGGGAAATCTGATGGGCAAGTCCATGATCTACTTCTCGCGGAGCATGAGGACCGGCGGATGCGTGGTGGGTGGAGCCGCGCCCATCGTGTTGCTCTCCCGCGCCTCGTCCGCCGACGACAAGTACTGCTCCATCCTGCTCGGACTTTCCTGCGCCTAGAAATCCACCTGGATCTGGCATATAAAGAATTGATGGAACCGTTTTTCCTTGTCATTGCACTTCTCCTCGCGGGCGCCGCGCTTGCGCCCGGTTGTGTCGACGCAGAGACCAAACTCGGAACCAGCGGGGACTCGGATTCTGACACGGACATCGACACGGACACCGACACTGACACTGATGCGGACTCCGGCCCGGACACGGATACGGACACCGACACTGATGCGGACTCCGGCCCGGATACGGACACGGACACCGACACGGACACCGACACGGTTGTGGACTGCGCCGCAGTTGAGGTTTTCATCAACGAGATCCATTACGACAACACCGGCACAGATGTTGGCGAGGCTGTCGAGTTCGCGGGACCGGCGGGCACGTCTGTGGCGGGGTGGTCCATCATTCTCTACAACGGATCTGACACATCCCTGTACTCGACGACCCCGCTGTTCGGTTCCTTCTCCAACCTCCAGGGAGCAATGGGAGTCCTTCACCTTTCCTACGGCTCAAACGGTATCCAGAACGGCGATCCCGACGGCATCGCCATCGTCGATGACACCAACGCGGTCATTCAGTTTCTGAGCTATGGTGGAAGCTTCACCGCGTCCGACGGTCCCGCGAGCGGGATGACCAGCATCGATATCGGCGTGAGCGAGGGCTCATCGACCCTCGTGGGACATTCACTCCAGCTCACCGGTACGGGATGCGCCTACGCCGATTTCACATGGACCTCGGGGGCGGACACTTTCGGCGGAATCAACATGAGCCAGGCTTTTTCGTCAATCTGATCAGGCGGCTCCGGCTACCACAGGCAGATGTCGATGTCGGGCAGATACTGCATGGCGTAACCCTCACCCACCCAGATGTAGTACGTGGTGCTCGGCGTCACCGCGATCGAACCGGTTTGGCTCAGAGTTCCCGAAACCGACATGCAGTAAAGTGAAGTTCCGGTTGTGCAGGGTGACGCGAGGATCTGAAGAGCAAAGTACGAGGCCGAGAATCCGTTGGCAACGCTGCCGTCGAAGGCGAGTATTGTCTGGGATGCCCCGGTTGTGTACTCGATCACCATGTCCCCCCCGGTGTTGGGATCGCAGGAGTAGACATGATCTCCGGACGTGTTGCCCATGTCGGCGGTCCATGCCCAGCAATCCTCGCTCGATCCGCCCACGTAGTAGTTTGTCGAGCCCGTGGTCGCAGGCAGAGAACAAGTGTCTCCGTCCGGAGGAGGCCCGGTTGTAATGATGTCGATCTCCGGATCCTCCATCGTGTACGAATTGGAATAAGTGAAGAACATGATCAGGTAATCCGTGCCACTGTTGAGATAGGTCGGACCGGTGGCGACAGTGGTGTCCGAAAGACCTCCCATGACGCATTCCAGCTCCGTCCCGTACGGATCGCACGCTGTGGTTTCGAAGACGGCGATTCGCGGGTAACTGCTAGTGGCGAAGTGGTTCACGCCGATGACGTCGTACCAGCCGCTTGACGGTGGCGTGTACGTGAACCAGGCCGCGTTTGCAGCCCAGGTGCTGCAACTCGCTCCAACCACCGGGTCATAGGCGAACACCCCGGTCAGCTGGTGCGGAAGGGTCACGGTGTTCAGATCGAATGCGGTTGCGCACACGGATCCGTCCACAGGCGGGCCGATGGCCTGTATGTCGATAATGGGGTTGAGCATCGGATAGGTTTCATACGCCGTATAAAACATGATCAGGTATTCGGTGCCCGCAGTCAGGACTACCGGGTTCGCAGTAGCCGTCGAATCTCCAAAGAACCCCGCCTCGCATTCGAGTTCCGATCCAAGCGGGCTGCAGGAATCTGTCTCGAAAATCGCTATGCGGGGATACCCACTGGAGGTGGACTGATTCTCACCCGACACCAGGTACCAGTCGGTCGCCGTGGGGGTATAGGTAAACCATGACGCGTTGAATGGGGTAGTGTCGCAGCTCCCGCCCACGACAGGATCCATGATGAAGCTCCCGGTCAGCGTGTACGGAAAGGAAGCCGAGGAAATGTCGACAGCGCTGGAACAGACCTCTCCTGCAGTCGGAGTGAACGATTCCACCAGGAAGTCGGCGGAAGTGAAGTCGTTACCCGCAGTATAGGCTATTGCCTTCATGTAGAAGACGTCTCCAATACTTGCGTCGTATACAAAATTGGCGGAGCTGCCTGAAGAGAGGCTGCAATAAAGCTGAGTCCCCACTGACGGATCGCAATTGCCGAGCCAGACCTCATAGTTGGTCCAGGAACTCGCCGTGATGACGCTTGACCATGTAAACAGTAGGTCTCCACTGGACGACGCCGTATAGGTAGCTATGATGTCCGCCCCGGCGGCCGCAACGCCGCAACTACCGGGACCGTCGTTTGTTGTGTCTCCGGTGGGCAGCGTCGGAGGTGACGCTGTCACTCCGAGCGCGAGCGTTCCAAAACTGGAACAACTCGTCCACGTAGCACTGCCGATCGTAATCGAAATTTCCACGGTGGCGGCCAGGTGATTATCGCATATGTCTACCACTCCCGTTCCGATGGACAAGACATACTCGTCCCCTGCGGATACACCCGAAAACGCCACGGTATAGGTGGCGGCATCCACGGAGGTAACAGTGGCCATGATGCCTGTGCCCGTCACCGGGACCCATGAAATATTGGGCGCTCCGACACCGGTCACATCTTCACTGAATGTAAGCGTGTACGTTCCCGAAGCAATGCTTCCCGCATATGCCTGGTCGGTGGAAGTCACTGTCGGAGGGCCGGCCACCGGGTCGATGCACGGTCCCGTGTCCGTGTCGGTGTCCGTGTCGGTATCCGTGTCGCTGTCCGTGTCGCTGTCCGTATCAGCGTCCGTGTCGGTGTCCGTGTCAGCGTCCGTGTCGGTGTCCGTGTCAGCGTCCGTATCGCTGTCCGCGTCGGTGCCGGCGTCCGAGAACGGTAAAATGGCATTTTTACAACCGGCGGGCATCAGAACAAACGCTACCATCACGAACAATACCCACATTGATTTTTCTTGCATCATGGCGATCGCTCCGTTGGCATGTGTATGAAGCAAATATTTTACCACAAGATGGGTGTTGTGGTCTGGACCAAAAGCATTTTCCCAGACTGCTGGGTTTTATTTTTTTTAAACAACCAACCAAATTTTGTTACTATGTGTGAAGAACATAGAAAATTTATGGAACCGTGATTCCAAAACAGCAAGGAGAGAAAGTTGAAAAAATACATTCTTCTGGCAATCATCACATGCTTGTGTCTGGGATCATGGAGTTGCGGTAACGATGATGACCCTCTCGGCATCGGCAGTGACAGCGACTCCGACAGCGACTCCGACAGCGACTCCGACAGCGACTCCGATTCGGACACCGACACGGACACCGATACCGACTCCGACACGGACCCTCAGTGCATTCCCGCCCCTATGGAGCCCTCCAACCCTATTCCAGCCGATGGCACCACGGGCGTGAGCACCGCGAGCACAGATACTCTGAACTGGATGGATTCCTACTTCGCCACCCACTACGACGTGTACCTCGGAACCGATTGCCCCGCCCCGGACTACCCTGACGACCAGTACGAGGAAGTGATCGAGTCGGAGCTAACGGGCCTGTCCCTGGTGCCGAGCACAACCTACTGCTGGAAGGTGGTCGCGTTAGACGATTCGGGCTGCTTCACGGAGGGTGATACGTGGACCTTCGAGACCATCTGCCCGGATCCCACACCGCCGACGGTGGTTTCCGCCACCACCGCGTCGTACCTGGCCGGATCCTTATCGTACGTCTACACCCTCACATTCAGCGAGGCCGTGCAGTCGCTGACCACTTCAGATCTCACATGGACCGCGGTGACCGGCTCGGGCACCCTCGACTCGGTGACCGAAGTTGACCCACAGAACTACGACATCGAGTTCTCGGGCGCGGTAAACGGCGACGAGTATACCTTGACGGTGGAGACCAGCGTCGTGGACGTGGACTGCGGGGTTCCCCTCGACGCTGCCGTTGACATCAGCATCTACGTGAACTCGGTGTGCGAGTTGACCGCTGGAACTGACACGACCCACAGCTTGCCGATGGATCCCTACTGGAACTACTCCTATGCGCAATCCATCTACACACCATCGGATCTTTGCGGCGCGGGAACCATCACGCAAGTGGGCTGGGAGTACAACGGTTACTCGGCATCAACCGAAACCATCGTGGTATACATGGGGCACACCACCACGAGCACCTTCGCCAGCACCACTTCCTGGCTGCCTGTTTCAGGCATGACACAGGTTTATTCAGGATCGATCTCGTTGCCGTCGACCGCCGGATTTACATCGGTGACACTCGTCACGCCTTTCGCCTACAACGGCACCGACAACCTGGTGATCGCTGTGGACAGGAACACGGGCAGCTATATCAGCTCATCCATGGACTTCTACGCGGCGCCGGTTACCGGCAATGTATCCATCGAGGTCCACTCGGACTCCACCAACTACAATCCATCCAGCCCCACGAGCGGCACGTTACGGGCCTTCTTGCCCAACTTGAAGATCGAATACTGAGTGAAAACACCAGCGTTGTTTTTTATCTGCGCGCTAATGCCCGTCACGGTCGGGCTCGCGTGCGGCGAGAAGCCTCGTGAAGCGAACCCCGTCGAGACAACGCGTGAAGCGCCACCGGATGCCCTGCCCCACCGGATCTTCAGTTGCGCGGCAAGGGCGCTCGAGGCGGTGATCGAGGAGACCGATCCCCGGGTGATAGGTTTCGGGGAATTTCACCAGCAAACCGGGACCGTCGGTACCCTGTCCACCATCGAACGTTTCGCGGACCAGCTGCTGCCGTTGATGGCGCAACGAACTTCCGACCTCGTCGTTGAGACATGGGTCAGTGAGGGACGTTGCGGCGAGGTCGAAAAGCAGGTGGTGTCCGACGTCAACAAGGTGTCGAAGCGCCCGGACGAGACCGAAGACGAGAACCTGAGAATGCTCAAAGCGGCCAGGATCCTGGGCGTTCAACCCCACATCCTCAAGATGGAGTGCGCGGACTACGAGAAGGTGCACAGGGCGGACGGCGGCGTCGATTACCTGGAGATGTTGGACCTCGTCGCGCGGCGCCTGCTGGAGACCACCGGAAAGATCCTGAAAAAGAGATCATCGGAAGACCGCCGAATGATCGCCGTATTCAGCGGCGCCATCCACAACGATCTCTTTCCCGCAAAGGACTGGGAGACCTTTTCATACGGTCCTGCCATGCAAAAGGCGGCGCGCGGAAGATACGTGGAGGTTGACATTTACGTGCCGGAGTTCGTGGAAGCCGCAAGCACCGCCCGTGAAGAAATCTGGTTCGACAAGGTCACTAGCCTGGCGTCAAGAGAAACAGCGGCGCTCATCAAGATGGGCAAGAACTCGTACATCATCGTTTTTCCAAGGGGTAGAAAAGCTCCGCGATCTTCACCCGATCACTTGACGGAAGGTGAAAAAGATAAAAAGGTGGCTCGTTGATTTTGTGAAGTAATTACGCGGAAAGGACCCTTACAATGGAAGCCTCCAGCAAGGCCGATTTTACGGACTACAAGGTTGCAGATCTGTCCCTGACCGACTTCGGACGCAAGGAGATCGAGATTGCGGAGCAGGAAATGCCCGGTCTCATGTCCGTGCGTGAGAAATACGGCGCGGACAAACCCCTCGCGGGCCACCGAGTCATGGGATCGCTGCACATGACCGTACAGACCGCCGTGCTCATCGAGACCCTCGAGATCCTCGGCGCTCAGGTCAGATGGGCCAGTTGCAACATCTTCTCCACGCAGGATCACGCGGCCGCTGCCATCGCCGCTCGGGGCATCCCTGTCTTCGCGTGGAAGGGCGAGACCCTCAAGGAATACTGGCAGTGCACAAACCGGGCACTGGACTTCCCTGGAGGCATGGGACCCACCCTCATCGTGGACGACGGCGGCGACGCCACCATGCTGGTTCACAAGGGCTACGAGCTGGAAGCCATCCTGGAGAAAGACGGCGCGCTTCCCGAGATAACCACCACCGTGGCCGAAGAAATCGAGATCGAGAAGCTCCTGCGCGAGATCATCGCAAAGGACAACCGCCGCTGGCACAAGGCGGTGCCCGAGATCCTCGGCGCATCCGAAGAGACCACCACCGGAGTGCACCGGCTCTATCAGCGCATGGAAGACGGCACGCTCCTGTTCCCTGCGTACAATGTGAACGATTCGGTCACCAAGTCCAAATTCGACAACCTCTACGGTTGCCGCGAATCTCTGGCCGACGGCATAAAGCGCGCCACCGACGTCATGGTCGCCGGCAAGGTCGTTCTGGTCTGCGGATACGGAGACGTGGGCAAGGGCTGCGCCCAGTCCATGCGCGGCTTCGGCGCCCGGGTGCTGATAACGGAGATCGACCCCATCTGCGCGCTGCAGGCCGCCATGGAGGGTTTCGAGGTAACCACCACCGAAGACGCGCTCCACGAGGTGGATATCTTCGTGACCGCCACCGGCAACAAGGACGTCATCACGGCCGATCATATGTCGAAAATGAAGGACCAGACCATCGTGTGTAACATCGGGCATTTCGACAATGAGATCCAGATGGACAAACTCGAGAACTGGACTGGAATCAAGAAGATCAACATCAAGCCCCAGGTGGACAAGTGGCTCTACCCTGACGGACACGCGATCTTCATGCTCGCCGAGGGACGCCTGGTAAACCTGGGCTGCGCAACGGGGCACCCGAGCTTCGTGATGTCCAGCTCGTTCACCAACCAGTGCCTGGCGCAGATAGCGCTGGCGAGAGACAAACCGAAGCTGGGCGTCTACATGCTGCCCAAGGCCCTCGACGAGGAGGTCGCTCGCTTCCATATCGGCAAGCTCGGCGTCAAGTTGACCGAGCTCTCGAAGGAGCAGGCCGATTACATCGGCGTCAAGGTCGAGGGGCCCTACAAACCCGATC
Source organism: Deltaproteobacteria bacterium (assembly GCA_030591725.1). GTDB lineage: Bacteria > Myxococcota_A > Polyangia > JAAYKL01 > JAAYKL01 > JAUVAN01. Next base: position 1,069 of record JAUVAN010000148.1, on the reverse strand, counting down.
ACTACAGGTACTGAGAGCCCTGTACGGCTCCTGGCCATGTACACACCGCGATATCTGAAGCTGATGAAATCCGGCGAGCTTGCCGCGCGGGCGGACGATGCCGTGGCGCGCCTTTCCAATTGTAACATCTGCCCCAGGAAGTGCGGCGTGAACAGGTTGGATGACGAGATCGGAACCTGCCGGACGGGGAGATACGCGCGAATGGCCTCCTTCGGCCCTCATTTCGGCGAGGAGCATCCACTGGTGGGCACGCGCGGGTCCGGCACGATCTTCTTTACCGGGTGCAACCTCAACTGCACGTTTTGCCAGAACGCCGACACGAGTCAGGGCGGGGGGGGCATGGACCTGGACGCCCACACCCTTGCTCACATGTTTGTCGATATTCAAAGAAGGGGCTGCCACAATCTCAACCTGGTGACCCCCACACACGTGCTGCCACAGATTCTCGAAGCCCTGGTGATAGCCGCGCAGGATGGCCTCGCGTTGCCGCTGGTATGGAATTGCGGCGGCTACGAATCCATCGACGCGCTGAGCTTGCTCGACGGCGTTGTCGACATATACATGCCCGACTTCAAATTCACGCACGAGGATCCCTCGAGAGCCTACTGTGACGCTCCGGACTACCCCTCCGTCGCGAAAGCGGCCATCACCGAGATGCATCGTCAGGTGGGGGTTCTTCAGATGGACGATGCTGACCTGGCAACCACAGGTCTGCTGGTCAGGCACCTTGTGATGCCCAACGGGCTTGGCGGCAGCGAGGCGGCAATCCGGTTTCTTTTCGAAAAGATCTCACCCAATACCTACGTGAACATCATGAACCAGTACCGACCGTGTCACCTGGCAAAAGGAGATCCCGACATCGGGCATCCCCCGGAACACGATCTCTGGATGGATGCTATCGGACTGGCGCGGAAACTCGGCCTTCGGGTGGATGGTTAGTTCCCCTATTCGGTAGTGACGGAAAACTGGTACTCGCAATGCCCCACGACCGAGATGCAGTTCTCGTTGCAACTGCACAGCTGGACACCCTCACAGGTGCTTCCGTAGGTGCTCGTGCCGTCGCCGCAGT
>JAUVAN010000432.1 GCA_030591725.1 Deltaproteobacteria bacterium | reverse complement strand
TCCGGGAGATCCGGAAGATCGAGATCGTCACGCGAAGCCTGGTGAACGACCAGCTGGCGGGACAGTATCAATCGGTCTTCAAGGGACGAGGTATGGCGTTCGACGAGGTGCGCCAGTACCAGCACGGAGACGACGTTCGCATGATCGACTGGAACGTCTCGGCCCGCATGAACGAGCCGTACATCAAGATGTTCGTCGAGGAACGCGAGATGACCGTCATGCTGGTAGTGGACGTCTCCGCATCCGAGTGGTTCGGCACGACGCACCAGACAAAGTCGCGCCTCGCGGCAAAGGTCGCGGCGACCATGGCGTTCTCCGCCATCAAGAACAACGACCGGGTGGGGCTGATCATGTTCACTGATCGAATAGAGCTCTTCGTCCCGCCCAAGAAGGGGAAAAAGCACGTCCTGAGAGTTATCTCCGAGATTCTGAGGTTCACGCCCAGGGGCAAGGGCACCGACATCGGGGTGGGTCTCGAGTATCTGGGCCGCGTGGCAAAGCGAAAGTCGGTAGCGTTCCTGATCTCCGACTTCATCGCCGACGGCTGGGAGCGCGCCATGAGGCTCGCCCAGACCAAACACGATCTCGTCCCCATCTGCGTGACGGACCCGCTCGAGGAGGAACTGGCCGACAGGGGGGTCGTCTACGTGGAGGATTCGGAGACCGGCGACATCCTCCCGGTGGACACCTCTTCCAGATGGGTGCGCGCGGCCTACCGGGACGACATGAAACGTCGCCGATCTGAGCGGGAGCAACTTTTCAGGAAGCACAAGCTGGACTTCATCAACATGTCCACCGGTGACGAAACGATGTCGGCCCTCGTGGATTTCTTCCGGATAAGAGCGAGGAGGGCCAGGCGTTGATGTTCGAAGGACGCATTCACATCGCCGTCGCCCTGTGCGCTTTTCTGGCCCTGTTTGCCATGGAATCCGGCGCGGATGACGCCGGTCCTATTCTTCCGCCGCTCCCGACGGATCGGATGCCCACCCTGGAATTCTCCGTGGAACCCGCAGAGGTAACGCTCGGCGACATCGTCACCTGGAAAGCGGTCATAAAAAGACGCGTCGGCGATCGTATCCACCTCTCCCGCACGGCGTCCTTCGGCGATTTCGAGATACAGAATAAGGACGACACGGTGGGCGAGGCAACCGACGACTGGTTGCAAGAGACCCTCACAGTTAACCTGATATCCTTCGAGGCCGGCGACATCGAGATTCCGTCCCACAGAATCACCGTCGTGGACATCGAGGGCCGGGTGGCGGAAATAGAGACGGAGCCCGTGACGGTGAGCGTCAAGAGCCTCATCGGGAACGAGCCCGAACCCAAAATAAAGCCCGACACCGGCCCGGGGGTGCCCGTGTACGAGGACGACTACACGCTTCTGTACGTGCTCGGGGTCCTCGGGATCATCATCGTCATCGCGCTGCTCACGCTGCTGGGCCGAAAGCTCTGGTCCATGCGTCGGCCACGCCCGGGACCGCCGCCGCCCCCGCCGCGCCCCGCCGAGGAAATAGCCATCGAAAAGCTTGCGGCCATCAGGGAGTCCAGTCATCTCGAGGAGGACCGGTACAAGCTCTTCCACGTTCTTCTCTCCGAGGCGTTCAGAGAGTATCTGGGCAACCGCTACAGGTTCCACTCGCTTGACCGGTCCACGGAAGAGCTCGTCGTCGAAATGCGAAGACCAACGCTCGATACCGAGCTGTTCGAGCGCATCATCGAGCTGCTGGCACAGACCGACTTCGTCAAGTTCGCCAAGTACATCCCCGGACACCAGGCGTCGCTGGACATGCTGGAAGAGGCCTTTGCGGTAGTCGACGTCACAACTCCCAAACCCTCCACGCCCCCGTCGGCGAAAGATCAGGAGGGCGACAATGGGTAGGCATCGCTCCTGGCTGGAACCACTGGCCTGGTCTGTCGGCATGCTGCTCATCGCCGCGGCGGTCATTCTGCCCGGCTGGCTCTCGGAGGGCTCGGGCATGCGCTTCGAGAACCCATGGTTTCTGCTGGGCCTCATCGGCGTTCCGCTGGTGATCGCCGCAGGTATCCTGGAACGCCGTACTTCCGGAAGAATAAAACTCCCCACTGCGGGCATCCTCGCCGCTTCGAAGCGGGGCTGGAGAATCTGGCTGATGCCCCTGTCTGTCGGCCTCCGAGCGCTGACCATCACGCTCCTGGTCATCGCCCTCGCACGACCTCAGGACTCCAACCAGAAGCAGGAGACCCACACCAAGGGCATCGATATCATCCTCACCATCGATGTCTCCGGATCCATGAAGGCCTCGGATCTGGAACCGACGCGCCTCGAGGCCGCCAAGGAGGTTGTGCGAAGATTTATCAAGCGCCGCAAAAACGATCGTATCGGCGCGGTGATCTTTGCAGAAAACGCGTACACCCTGTGTCCTCTCACTCTCGACTATTCGATCCTCTCCACCATGATCGCGGACCTCAAGCTGGGGGTCATCGACGACAAGGCGACAGCCATCGGGAACGCCGTGGGGGTATCCATCAACCGTCTTCGCAAGTCCGACGCCAAGAGCAAGACGATCATCCTGCTCACGGACGGCACATCCAACGCCGGAAACATCTCTCCCGAGCAGGCGACCCTTTTCGCAGAAACCCTGGGGATCAAGATCTACACTATTCTGATGGGCCAGCGGGACGAGGCCAAGGTGGCCGGCGGGTTCGATTTCTTCAAGAACACCATCTTCGGCACCAAGAGCCTCCCGGTGAACCCGGAGTTGCTCAGACAAATGAGCGAGCAGACCGGCGGAACCTTCTTCGAGGCCACGGACAAGAAAGGTCTCATTTCGTCGTTCCACGCCATCCTCGACGCCCTGGAGAAATCCAAGATCGCGGATCGCGGGGTGGTGTACGCAGAGATCTTCGAGGTGTACCTGTGGCCCGCCCTCTTCCTGGTAGCTCTCAACCTGCTGCTCAACCTGGTCATATTGCGGAGGACACCATGAGGTTTGCGGATCTCGGGATGCTCGGCTTCATGGTGCTACCCGCAGGC
>JAUVAN010000171.1 GCA_030591725.1 Deltaproteobacteria bacterium | reverse complement strand
GTATTGGCGTCAAACCCGCCGGCCCCATTGGTGCCGGACGTGCCGTCCAGCTGAGCAGGCGAGGGGATACCCATGTCGGCGAGGATCTCCGCCGATGAATCTCCATCGATTCCATCCGCGCTTTGTCCGGCGATCACAGTGAGATCCCAGATGAACAGATCGGGGCCGCAGTTCTTGATGAACACTGTTGTGGATCCGGACTCCGGGGATGCTGCGTTTGTACCCTCTATGTCGAATCCGGCCACCTCCGTCGACGTCTGGATTCCGTTTGCGTATAGAACCGGGTGTCCCGCTGTAACAGATGTGTTGGTCAGCACGACCGGGAAGATCACGGTATCGCGATCGGAGAAATCCGAGCTGTATCCTCCGAAGAGTGAGACTCCTGCTGAAAGATGTATCTCCTCGTCGTACACGCCCTGAGAAACGAAAACGGTCTTTCCCGTGGGTGTGGCGAGCGCGATGCCCTGGCCGACAGTGAGCACCGGCGCGGCCAGTGTGCCGGGATTGCTGTCGTCTCCATTTTTTGACACGTAAATGTACGTGCTCATGTCATCCAGGGTGCCGTCGCAGTTTCCGTCTCCTCCATGGGCGGTAGGAGGCCATGAGCCCGCGGTCATTTCGCACTCGCAGCCGTTCAGCGATACTCCGTCCAGATCGACGAAACCGAAGAGGCAGCTGAAAACACAACCCGGAGGGCTTCCATCGTAGATACAGTGTGATTCCATGTTGGCCGCCGGCGGCACGCACGGATGATTGCAGGCGCCGCAGTGATCGTCATCTATGTAGAGGCCGCCCGTCAGGAAGTCATCATCAACTGTTCCGTTGCAGTCGTTATCCTTGCCGTCACAGATGTCTTCGAGGACCGGCTCGCATTCGGTCAAGCTGGTTCCCTCGCAGATCTGACGGCCCGGGCAGGCAGTCTCTCCGTCCGGGCTGTCCAGCCAGCACCCGAAGACCTGCCCCTCGTGCTCGGGAGTACACGCGCAGCTCCCGCTGGTGGGCGTACACTGTGGCGAGCTGTCAGGCTCCGCGCACTCGAAACCGGCAGGACACTGGTCATCGCCGAGATCGCAGGGCGTTCCGCAACGGGTGTCGCCGTTTGGAAGGGTGATGCACAGCGCCCCCGGATCGGCTATGGCACAGTCGTCATCGGTCTCGCAGGGCAGGCAAAGGAGCCCCTCGTCCTGCACGCAAGTCGAATCGACAAGGTGAGTGCCGTTCGGGCATTCGGTAATGCGGCACAAAGGTTTGGAGTCAGAAGATTCCGGAACGAAGCATTCCACTGCGGAGGCGAGAGGGACGACCTCGGCGCAGCTCACTCCGCATTCACCACAATGCGTCACGGAAACGTACCGCCCCAGGGCGTCCACGAAAGGATCGTCGACGATCCCATCCCAGTTGTCGTCCGAGTAGTTGCAGATCTCGTCGGTTCCACCTGCGCCCTTCTGGCATCCGACAAACGTGAGGGTCGCGATTACAGGCGAGAGGCAGATTATGAAGACAGGGAAAGGCTTACATCTGGTAAACATTGTGCACCTCCCCGTCGGCACCGTCATACCCCATGGTGCTTCCACCTCCACCGTCGCCGCCGTTGCCGGAGGATCCCAGGTGGAAGGTGTTGTAGAATTGATACGCTGCCGCCGCGCCCGGATATCCCGATGGTTCCACGTCCAGCCAGAACCCGACAGTCGAGCCTCCACAACCTCCACCGGCACCGCCGCCGCCACCGCCCGAGCCACCGTGACCGCCGTGTCCACCGGATGACGATCCAGCCAGGGGCGGGATGGACTGATCCGGCGGATCGAGACCGCCGCCCGTTCCGCCCGGACCTCCCGTGCCGCCGCTGCCGCCGACTCCACCGTTGCCGCCATCGCCGCCGTCGCCGGTGCGGACGACCACATTCTGGATAATGGGCGCCTCAGTCGGCAAGGGGGTCGTTCCGCCGAGGGAGATCACTATTCCGATGGACGGTCCCCCCGAGGTTCCGAACTGACCCGCCGTTCCTGTGCAACCACCGCCGCCGCCGCCGCCGCCACCGCCTCCCAGCCCGTCGACGTATTCGCAATCCGGCGGAGTCCACTCGAACAACGCGCCGCCGCCAGCTCCTCCTCCTCCTCCCCCCGAGCCGGGAGAGCCGCCGGTTCCGTTGTTGCCCAATCCCGGAGACCAGAGGGAAGCCTGAAGCAATCCCAGCGGGTTGCTGCATCCTGTGCCGCCGATGCCATCCTGTCCCGAGAGTCCGGGCTCGCCATCGCCGGCGACCTCGTAGTCACCAGACACGATGAAATGAGCCAGTCCACAACAAGCTGATATGGGGCAGCCTTCCGAGGGGAGCATGGGCCCCCGCGCGTTCCATCCTCCGTTTCCGCCGTCGCCGCCGGGTGTCGAGGAAGGGCCGCTACCGTCCTGGCCATTCGGCTGAGTGGTGGTCGGGTTGCCGGGGCAAGAGCTGTCTCCGCCGTCCCCGCCGCTGACATCGATGCTGCCACAGGTCAGGGACTGGCCGGCGCCACCCTGAACCGTATTGGCGCTGACAGACGTGCAGTTGTGAGAAGAGTTTTCAATTGCTTCCCGTGGAAGATCTCCCGAAGATCCCGACCCCACCGGAGATGCTCCGCTGGTTCCGTTCGAGCCGTCGATACCGTCCACCCCTTCGCCTGCCTCGAAAACCGAATCGGTGATCGATAGCAAACTGCTACAGTTCAACAGGTAGGCGCCAAAAGAGGGTAGCCCCGGGCTGGGCGCCGAGGCGCCACGGAAATGGATACCATCTACAGATGTGTCGTCCGTTAATCCGATTCCATCTGCGAACTGGGCGGCGCCGCCCGGCGCCGAGATCCACGATGGCGCGTGTACCTCGGTCACGAAGGATGTCGGATCCAGGGTGAGGTAGTCGGGCGCGTAGCCTCCATGTACCTTCACGCCCTCCCGAAGTGTGAGTACTTCCTCGTACGAGCCGGCCGCCACGAAAACGTGTGGTCTCGGGGTTCCCGTGGACAGTGAGGCGTATGCAGCGTCGACGGCGGCCTGGATTGTTTCCATGGGGTTGAGGTGGGAGCCGGGCGCAGTGTCGTCGCCGCTCGGGGTGACGTAGTAGCTCTGGGCCACGATGCCGTCCGCGCCGTCACAGTTGGGATCGATATTTATTGGCGAGGCCATCGCCGGGCCCGGGTCGTCGAAGAGGGATTGGATCACGCACTCGCAACCCGTGGCGATCTGCAGATCGGCGTCCACGTGATCTCCAACGTGTAGCCCATCCAGAGTGTCCACACACAGCATTGCGCAGCGGGGATCGGTCGCAGGGCCACCGCAGATCAGATCTCCCACGGGAAGCGGATTCAGAGTGCAGTCGATACCGCATCCGCCGCAATTGTAGATGTCAACTCCATACATGCCGAAACTGTTTACGAAGGGATCGTCCACGATGCCGTTGCAGTCGTTGTCCTGGGCGTCGCAGATCTCGTCGCTTCCCTGGCAGTCGCCCATCATGCCGTCATCACACAAGGCCGTTCCATAGCAGATCTCCGTACCCACCGGTATCTCACAGAACATGAAGAAGGAGTCACCGGGCGTACACTGGCATATTCCCGATGGCGGGACGCACATCTTGTCCTCGTTGCAGATATAGCTATCGGGGCATGCCTCGGTCGAGCAGGACAGGGTGCACCTGGGCTCGCCGCCGATATTGGCGCACAGGGCGTCGTCAAAGTCGCCGCACTCCTCGTCTTCGAGGCAGTTGCGGCAGAGGCGCTCGCTGCGGTTTACGCATGTGTGCGACCTGGAAACCGTATGGCTCTCGATGCAGGAGGTCGCCAGACACTGGGGAGCCCAGTGCAGGAGTCCGCAATCGACGGAAACCGTAACATCGTTGGTGACGCACTGGTTTTTACACGCGCCGCAATGATCCACGTGCAGGTACAGGCCGTTCTCGTCGAGGAAGGGTTCGTCGACAGTGCCGTTCAGATTGTTATCCAGGCCGTCACAGATCTCGTCGGAAGACTCCGGGCCGGTGGGTGCCGTGTACGAGTCTACAATGTCGGATCTTCCGCATCCGAAGATCAGCGTAACGGCACACGCTGTAAAAATAATCCTCAATGTTTTCATGGTGAAGACAGTATAGCTCCATTTTCTTCGCAACAGTTGAGTTTAGTGACCGATTAAAGAGGGCAAAGGGAAAGTGGGTTCCCATGGACAGAAAGGAGCGAATAAATGCCCGATGATAAGTCACCGGTCACCTGCGGTTTTCACCAGGCGAGGATTGAGGAGGTCAGGCATCTGATCGACACCCTTGCGGTAGAGGATGTACATGACCCCAGAGGGTCCGTGTCTCGCTTTGTCGAGGAGGGGTTTTTGATGTTGATAGGTTGTCGGGAGCACTTTCCGGCCATCGCGGTTGTCGGGGCCACCGTGGATGAGGTGGAGGTTTTCAAGAAGCTCCTGTTCGCCCTGCAGTCGGCGGAGGCGATCCGGCAGGCCAGGGCGCTTCTTGCAGGTGAAGGCGAAGATGGCGAGAGTGTGAAGGCGGCGGTGGCCGTCAGGGACAGGATCTACACACTGGCCCGAAATGTGGCCTTCACGTTACGATCCCGGGCTGCCCGCGCTTTCGAGGAAGATGACGACGATACCCGGCGGGCCATGTTTCGATCTCGTTTCGAAAGGAGGCGCGGGTGGGGGTTTCGCACGAAGCGTGGGTTCGGCGAGGTAGTGGAGTTGGGGCTGAAGAGGTAGGTTTCTCGATCATCGCTCTGTAGGCTCCCAAGAAGCGTGTTTTGGACCATTGTGTCAGCAGCAATTAAAAAAGTCCGCCATTAGGGGTCAGACCCCTTCTCTTCTCCCTGCAGACCCCTTCTCCCTGAGAGCAGTGTTACTGAACAGCCCGGGAGCGGCGCTAGCCGCGATTCCCCTGAAACGGTGCCAGTCACTTTTATTCTTCTTTTATCTCTCGAGGTTATACATCCTACGAACCTACGTGCTTTGGACAGTACAGGGTTGATTGCGCCAAAATTCACCGTAAAGTATTGACAATTAGCCCGCAGGTCATTAAAACGCTCCAACGAGCGTTGGATAATAGGGTCGATTTCACCATCTGAATATCACGTGCGATTTCCTGCGAAAGAGGGACTAAAATGAAAAAGAACATCGAGACGGACGTATTGATAATCGGCGGCGGACCTGTCGGCATTCAGGCCTCGCGCATGCTGTGCACTTCAAAACCGAAGCCCAGAGTTCACGTGGTGCGCCCCGAGGACTATTCGATGGTCTATTGCGCCATTCCATACGCCATTGAAGGTCTCATACCCCTCGAAAAGACATTCAAGAAAGACTCGCTGGTGACTGATTCCGGGGCTGAACTGGTAAGGGGAACAGTCAGGTCGGTCAATGCGAGGGACCACATCGCGATACTGGAGGATGGTCGGGAGGTCACTTACGGGAAGATGCTTCTTGCAACGGGAGCCACGCCTTTTCGACCGCCCATGCCCGGGGTCAACGCCCAAAACGTATTCACAGTAAAAACAGAGGCGGACACCAGAAAAATATTGTCGCAGCTCGCAAGAAACGCACAATGTGACACCCTGGATCCGGGCGCCCATTCGAAGCCTCCCCAGAAGGTCGTCGTGATCGGTGCAGGAGCAATCGGCATCGAGCAGGCTCTGGCATATCGCGCCAACCAGCTGGAGGTTCACCTGATCGAGATGCAGAATCATGTGCTTCCACATCTCATAGATACGGACATGGCCGGGCCGGTGACCGAGCAACTGGCAAATGCCGGGGTGCATCTGCACCTGGGCACCAGACTCGAATCACTCAAGGGAGATCAATACATAACGAGGGTCCATCTTTCGGGAGATGAAACCATAGATCTGGACCCTGAACATGACTTCGTGGTCATTTCAATTGGAATGACTCCGGTGATTGATTTTTTGGATGCCTCCGAATTTGAGCGGACCTCTGACGGCCTGGTGGTCGACAAGCACATGAAAACCAGCGCGCCTGATGTCTGGGCCGCCGGGGATTGTGTGGCCTATCTCTCCGGAATAGACGGCGAGCACCTGGGAGGCAAGCTCGCCACCAACGCTGTTCCCATGGCAAAGGTAGCTGCCAGAAACATGATGGGAACCCCGACCGCCTACCCCGGTTTTTTCAATGGCGCCGCCACTATTGTCGGAAAGCTGCGCATCGGAGGGACCGGGTTCACCGAGACCTTTGCCGCCAGCCGGGGCATGAAGGTATACACGTCAGATGTAACCACCACTGCCAGGTTCCCGATGATGCCGGATGCTGGAAGTATCAAGATAAAGTTAATTTTCGAAAAGGAGAGCGATCGTCTCGTGGGGGCACAGGTGCTGGGCACGGAGGCTGTTGCCGAGCGGATCGATCTGCTCACTTTTGCCATTCAACGTGGAGTCACGGCCCTGGAACTGTCGGAACTCAGTTACAGCGCGCAGCCCTGGCAGACGTTCTTTCCAGCGCGAAACGCCATTGTGGAGGCGGCAACTCTGGCGGTCTCGATGGGGCAGGAACAATGAACGCTGGAGAGGCAAGAAGCATTGCGAAGGACAAGGATTTGCAGGGCTATGTCAAGGCGGCCAGTATGGCCAGGCTCTTTTCAGACCCAATACGACTCGAGCTTCTCGATGCCCTCGCACAAGATTCACGCACGGTGGACTCCCTGGCGCAGATCTGTGACTTGCCGCTCAAGAATGTTTCCCATCACCTTCAAAAACTTCTCGGAGCAGGGCTGGTTGACCGGGTAAAACTCGGCCGTCGTGCCCTGTATTCCATTTCCAATGATGCGATTCTGTCATTCTGGGCCGCGTTGAGACAATTTACCAATCAACAGTCAGCGCCTGAGAGCCCGATCGCCGCGGATCAGTTTGGGGAGGGCATCACGTCGGAACACCTCGCGCGCCTCCTTGCACACAAGCGAGTAGTGGTCATCGATGTCAGACCCGCACAGGAATATGCGAGCGGCCATCTGCCGGGCGCTCTGTCAGTGCCCGAAGAGGAATTGAAGGATCAGATCGAAAAGCTACCCCGGGGCAAGCCTGTTGTTGCCTTTTGTCGAGGTCCGTACTGCAAGCTGGCAGACCGGGCGGTGGACCTGCTTCAAGAGGCCGGGTTCGAGGCCCTGCGATGCGCGGACGGAATTGTCGAATGGCGATCCACTGGCATGTCCATTGAGATAGGTTCTTGGCGCTGACTCCCGACAGGGGGTGAAAAAATTCACAACCGACATGCTTGCGAGCAATCACTATTGCAGTGATAATGATATTGGATTCGATTAACGACTATTTATCAGGGGACGGTCAGCGTTGATTTCTAAACATCCTACTTTTTATAAATTCAGGAGAAGAAAATGCACCTTTTTGCATTGAGAATGGGGCGCCGCAATGAACGCCGGACGGCACGGAATTCCAGGCGGTTTGGGTTTGCACTCGTCACCTTCATGATGTTGTGGCTAGCTGCGAGCAGTGCTTCGGCACAGGCCACCTTGCTGGACGGCTTCGGCGGAGCAATCGGGTTCGGAGCGGGCGAGCTCGACGATGCCGACGATGTCTTCGCAGGTCCAATCAACCTGGGAACCCTGTTCCCGAACGACATACAGTACGGGCCGGGCGACTGGCTCAATCAGGTGTGGATAAACGACAACGGGAACTTCACCTTCAATAACAATCTGGTGCAGTGGTATCCATCTGCGGCTCCCGTCACAACGATTGCGGCATTTCCCATGATCGCACCCTGGTGGGTGGACGTCGATCTCAGGGCTGCCTCTCCGGGACCGGATGACACTATTTACTATCATCAGGATCTGGTGGGAGGTCGCCTGATCGCCACGTGGTATGAAGTAGGTTATTACGACAGCCACGCGGATCTCAGGAACTCATTTCAGGGAATAATTACCAATCGGGACGACATCAACGCCGGTGATTTCGATGTCGAGTATCGCTACAACCTCTGCGAGTTCACCGACGGTGACGCGAGCGTGGGGCTTCACGGTTCCATGGGTATGGACTCGGGGAACGGCACCGACTACTGGGATCACCCGGATTCCATGACGCCCGCCATTATTAACCTGTGCACAACCAGTAATATCGGGGATGTGGGCGTGTGGAGGTTCAGTATTCGCAACGGATCTCATTGCCCGGATGCGGACTTCGATACGGTTTGCGACGGTGAGGACAACTGCCCCGCCGACTGGAACCCGGCTCAGACAGATACCGACGGAGATCTGCTAGGAGACGTTTGCGATCCGGATGACGACAACGACGGTGTGCTCGACCCCGTCGATGTGGATTCCGTGGATCCGTATTTGTGCCAGGACCTGGATGCGGACGGTTGCGACGATTGCGCGGTGGGAACCGACGGCTTCGGTCCGTTGCCGGACTTCGATCCGTTCGATGACGGCGCGGATACGGACGGGGATGG
>JAUVAN010000361.1 GCA_030591725.1 Deltaproteobacteria bacterium | reverse complement strand
CAGGCTGAACGCCTTGTAGAATGTGGCCACGGAAAATGCCGAGTGCAGAGACACGTCAAGGTATTCCGCGGCGGCCCTGATGGCTTCCTCTGGAAGATAGTGAAGTTCGTTCTGGAGATCCTGAAGAGCGTGAACAAGATGACTTCGTTCGCCCTTTTCGAACCCGTCCAGCACAACGCCGACTCGCTTCATATCTGTTGCGGGAGCAACATTCATCATGCGCCTCCCTTCATTTTCGCACCCTCCGCGTACCCCGCCTTGAAAGCCGCGACATTGGCCGGGATGAACTTGGCCTTGGATGCGAATTCCTTCTCGATCTTGGCGATGGTCACGCTCTCATCCACGATACCGGACCACCCCACGTACGCGCCGAGCATCACCAGGTTTGCCGCGCGAGCCGTGCCCGCCTCCTTGGCGATATCGTTTGCCGCGATGTTGAGCACCGTGCAATCGTCCCTGTCGGCGGTGATAGGAATGAGAGACGTGTTCACCACGATGATGCCGCCCTTCTTGACCCTCGGACCGAACTTCTCCAGGGAGGGTTGGTTCATTACCAGAAGCGCGACAGGCTCGATGATGTACGGCGATCCTACGGGATCGTCAGAGACGCATACGGTTACGTTCGCGGTGCCGCCACGCATCTCCGGGCCATAAGAGGGAAGCCAGCTGACCTCCTTGCCATGCTCCATTGCCGCGTATGCCAGGAGCTTCCCCGAGAGCAGCATGCCCTGCCCTCCGAACCCCGCCATCAGGACCTCAGTTACCGCCATCGGTCTCTCCTTCAAAATCCTCGGGGCGTTTGAGAACACCCAGCGGGTAATAGGGCATCATCTCCTTCTCGAGCCATATATTGGATTCTCGCGGAGAGAGCCCCCAGTTTGTCGGACAGATCGAGAGCACCTCGACGAAGGTGTAGCAGCGCCCCTCCTTCTGATACTGGAACGCCTGCTTGATGGCCGCCTTTGCCTTGACCGTTTCTTCCGGGGTGTGCGACGAGACACGAGCCACGTACGCCGGAGTGGTCAGGGAGGACAGTAGCTCGGCCACCTTGATGGGATGGCCGACCTGTTCGACGTCTCGTCCCATCGGGCAGGTGGTGGCGCGCTGATTGGGCATCGTGGTGGGCGCCATCTGGCCGCCGGTCATGCCGTAGATCGCGTTGTTCACGAAAATGGTGGTGAACTTCTCACCACGATTGGCTGCGTGGACGATCTCCGCCATGCCAATGGAAGCCAGGTCCCCGTCACCCTGATAAGTGAACACCGTGAGATTCGGTCGACAGCGCTTGGCCCCCGTGGCCACCGCCGGAGCGCGTCCGTGGGACGCCTCGAACATGTCGCAGTTGAAGTATTCGTAGGCGAGCACCGAACACCCCACCGGCGCCACACCGACCGTCGTCTCCCGAAGACCGAGCTCCTCGATGACCTCTCCCACCATCCGGTGGATCACCCCGTGGGTGCACCCCGGACAGTAGTGCGTGGTCTTTTTGGTGAGCCCGTCCGTGTAGGAAAAAATCTTTTTCATTTCCCGCTCCTTGAGCCGCCGGCCTTCGCGATTGCCGCCCTGAGCTGCTCAACCACATCCTCCACCGAGGGAATGATTCCGCCCGCCTTGCCGTAGAAATCGATAGGCACGGTTCCCTCCGCGGCGAACTGCACATCCAGCAGCATCTGCCCCATATTCATCTCCACGCAAAGAACGCGCTTGCTCCTGTCGATGAGCTCTCGCAGGGGTTTGTACGGAAACGGCTTGGCCGTGATGGGTCGGAACAATCCGATGTTGATGCCCTCACCCTTGAGCACATCGACCGCTGTCTTGCAAATACGAGCCATCATTCCAAAACCGGTCAGCAGGACATCGAAGGGCTCCTCGGTGTTGTAGTACTCCCACCGCTGCTCGTTCTCGGTAATGAGTTCGAACTTGGCCTTGAGTTTTTCGTTATGGTCATTGAGTTTCTGCGCGTCGAGATACAGCGAGTTCACGATACGGCGCTCGCGTCCCTTGCAGCCGGTGAGGGCGTAGTCGGTCGGCCCGAGCGGCTTGCCCACCTTGACCTCGGGAAACTCTACCGGCTCCATCATCTGGCCGATCATCCCGTCGCCGATGAGTATGACCGGGTTGCGGTATTTCTCCGCGAGCTCGAACGCGACGAGCATCAGGTCGACCGCCTCTTGCACGGAAGACGGCGCGAGCACTATGAGGTTGAAGTCGCCGTGCGCCGTGCCCTTGGTGGCCTGAAGATAGTCACCCTGGGCCGGCAATATGCCGCCGAGGCCGGGACCGGCGCGCATGATATTGACGAGCACACACGGCAGCTCGCATGCGGCGATGTAGGACAGGCCCTCCGCCATGAGGCTGACGCCGGGCGAAGACGACGTGGTCAAAACCCGAACACCGACACCCGCGGCGCCGTAGATCATGTTGCTGGCCGCGACCTCGCTCTCCGCCTGGAGATAGAGTCCGCCCACCTCCGGCAACCGCCTGGACAGGTACTCGGGCACCTCGCTCTGGGGGGTTATCGGATATCCGAAGAAATGAATGCAACCGGCGCGAATGGCAGCCTCTCCGATTGCTTCGTTTCCTTTCATCAATACTTTTGCCATGATCGGATCCTTTCCCTAGTACGCGAAGAACTCGTATTGCGTTCCCTCGATATACACTTCGAGGGCGACCTCCGGGCATGCTATGGCGCACATCCGGCACCCCAGGCAGCGAGATTGGTCAACCGCCGATGCAAACTTGTACCCCTTTGCGTTTAGGTCACTGGACATCTTCATGATCTCCTGCGGGCAGGCGTCGTTGCAGCGCTCACAACCCTTGCAACGCTCGACCATTACCTGAATCTTGGGCATTCCATACTCCTCACGATCGAAAGATGGGTTTCGTTCGTGCGGCCGGCACGTTCTCCGGTCGCTCCTCCGCACTATCTTGTTTTTCTCCGGTTCGCAACCAGGGCGGCAGCATGTTTCTCTCGATAGCAAAAATCGGCACGTCGAGCGCCAGGATTTCAGGGGCTTGCGCAAGCGTTCCCATGGCGGTGACGAACTCCACGGGCACTCCGCTGACCTTCGAAACTTTGGTTGCGAGTTCGTATCCCTCGACGACGACATCGACAGTGGTCTGGTCCACCAGGTGCGAGTTGACGATGAGCCCCGACACCTTCAATCTGGACGACTCCTCGATCATCCGCATCATCTTGACGCATCCCTCCACCGTGTCGGTGAAGGGTCGCCTGGAGTTTATGACCTGCAAGAGCGAGTACGGACCACTAGCCAGAGCCTGGCGAAATGACGAGAGCATCCTGGCGCCCACGTCGTCTCCCCCCACGTCGAAGATGGAGAAATCCTCGCCGGCGGGTTCGAGCATCGCCTTGATGCGCGGAACCACGATGGGCAGATCCGCGTACTGTTGCTCACCGGGCGGGATCACCACTTCGATTCCGGCGGCCTCCATGACCGCCCCCACCTCGCGGCTGCGAAAATACGGATTGACGATGTCCAGATCGGCGATGACGACTTTTTTGCCCGCCGCGGCGAGCTTCAGCGCCAGGTTGACCGATATCTCGGTCTTTCCCGAGCCGTAGTTCCCGACGATCATCACCAACCGCTCGGAAGGCTCCCATGAAACCGCGCTTTTCTCCATGATCATCGCCTCTTCCTCCTGGACGAACGCTGTTTACCGCGTTCGTTCAGATGCCTCAATGACTCGCGTCATAGACTACATACTTGATTTGGAACTTTTTACTCCCGTAAACGTCAATACATGTATGAACCGAAGCCGAACCATCCCCATCGCGCTGTCGGCGCTTGTCGCCCTCGCCGTCTCCTGCGGCCCTCGAGACAACCCTACCCCCCAGGCGCCGCAAGAGCCGGTCGGGAATAGCGCGGTCTCGCCGCCCCCCGACGCGCCGGACAACGCCGCCTTTGACGCTCACGTGAAGAACGTGGAGTCCCGGGCTCCCGAGGGTTTCACCGTGGTCCCGCAGCCGCCCTTCGTGGTCATCGGAGACGAGACCCCCGCGCAGGTGAGATCGAGGGCAAGGGGGACCGTTCGCTGGACGGTGAAGATGCTTCGACAGGACTTCTTCAAAAAGGATCCGTCCGAGATTATCGACATCTGGCTTTTCAAGGACGATGCCTCGT
>JAUVAN010000450.1 GCA_030591725.1 Deltaproteobacteria bacterium | reverse complement strand
TCGGTATCAAGCCTTGAAAAAGCAAACACTTCCATAAATTCCATTTCATGGTACATGTGAGGGTGACAAAACGAAGCTGAACTACATACTCAACACGCTGTTTCACATTCTACCTGGAGAAAATCATGTACGCAGACGACCTGTTCACCGCTCCTCAAGTAGCCAAAATTTGTTCGACCGATCTCAAGACCATCCATAACTGGGTCAACCGAGGCGAGATCAAGTACTTTCGTACGCCTGGGCGCCACCTGCGGTTCCGGCGGGAGGATATCCTGGAGTTCCTCAACAAGTTCGGATATCCGGTCCCCGATAATTTCCGCGCAACCCGTCCCCGCATAGTTGTCATCGACAGCGTGGAAAGCTCGTCGAAGGAGATAACGCGCGTGCTTTCCGAAGATGTGGAGCTGGAGATTTTTCAGGATCATATGGACGCCCTTCTGGCCATCGGCAAGCAGGCGCCGTCTCTGGTCCTGGTGAACGGCACCAGCGATCCCGCCATGATGCACGTGGTCGAGAGAATCGCAACGAGTGAGAGCGGGGTTCCCGTGGCGGTTTACGGTGGAGGCGGTGATGTCGAAAGGAAATCCCGGAAAGCCGGGGCCGCCGTATGGATCACGGAAATCGACGATAAACTGCTGCGCCGCCAGGTGGTTGATCTCCTCGGAACCGGACCCGCCCGTTAGGGTTTGCTCAGTTCGAACCCGTAGCGCTCCAGGTCGGCCGCGAGCCAATCGAAATCGCGGTTGATTCGCTGACAGGTGGACTCGTATGCCATCTCTTCTGTCTCGGTCCGGTTGAAGAACCGCATCAGGGTGCCGGACATCTTTTCCAGATCGCTGGGAGTGGGAGAAAAAACCAGCACCTTGAGATCCGGATAGACCTCCTCCGCGCGATCGATCACTTCCGACAGGCGGGTTCGTATCATCGACTTGACGGACTGGACGGTATTGAAGAACCCCCCACGTTCGCTGACGTATCCGGGCTCATCCACCTGTACGGGGGTCATCGGATCAACGCAGATTACCAGCCGGGCGCCATGGGCTACCGCCACGTCGAGATCGATATTACGCGTGAAGATTCCATCCACGAAATAGCGCTCGCCGATTTTTTCCGGCGCATAGTAGGGCGTCATTGCCGTGGAGGCCCGGACCGCCCTGGAGATGCTCGGATCGTTTTGACCCAACGTTCCGAAGCTCACCTGGGCTCCCGAATCCTGATCCGTGACACCGATGAACAGCTTCTTTTCGAGTTTGTCGAATTCGTCCACCAGCCCACGTTTGTTGAGCTCACGCTTGAGGTAGAGGCGCATCTTTTCTCCCGAAAAGAGCGCTGTCGGGGTGACCTTCATGGCCGTGTCGATCGGTTTCGTGAGCCAGTTTCCTCGCATGACGTCGGCCACAGCGCCCAGGAGTCGCCGGGCCACCTCGCCGATGTTGGGATCGAAGAGAATGCTTCTGGTGACCGGAGCGATTCTGCTGTCGCGTCCGTGCAGGGCATCCGCTATCTCGGAAGGCTCGACTCCGTTGGCCATAAATGCGCAAAGAACCGCGCCGGCCGATATCCCCGAAAAGATATCGAAATCCGTTATGGATCTGTTCTTCAGGTGGGCATTGAGCGCGCGGAGCACACCCAGCTCGTAGAACATCCCCTCTATCCCGCCGCCGGCCAGGCAAAGTGCTATCTTGCCCGGTTCATCGGGTCTGGCTATGCGACACGCCGACTCGAGCACGTCCAGCAATGATCCGGGCTCCACGTACACCCCACCGAGCTGCAACGTCCCGACGGCGTAAGCGTGATGCGCGGTCGAGCTGTTTTCTGGAAGGATCACCATGATGGAACGGCGGTCCGTCACCCTGCCGAAGCCGGAACCCGCCATCAGCGCAGGAAGAACCTGGCCGGCCATGGTCTCCATGAAAGATCCCCTGAGATCCTCTTCTCGGCAATCGATGAGGACCGCGCCCACGGGCACACTCCTGAATCGCTCAGTAAAATCCTCCGGATTGCGATACAGTCGGACCGAAGGAGTTGCCCCGCTTGCCAGGGAGACCCGGACTCCCTCCGGGAAATCGGCGTCGGCCACGGGACCCGAAGCTGCCTTGCGAATCTGTTTCATCCATCTGACAAACGCGCTGGAGGTTGCCAGAACCAGGATTTCAACATGTATTTCGCCCGTATCGCTTCTTTTTTTTTCTTTTTCGGCCATGTTGTGGATCACGTTCCTATGTAATTGTAATAACGACAATACTATACGAATAACGAATTCGTTAATTGTATTGAAAAAAATTTCATGGTACGAAAACGTATAGTAACAACCGAATAATCATCTGGGAGGACGTCATGGCCGAAGATAAGGTAGTCTCCAGCTTCAAGCGCAACCCCACCGAAGAGGTGAGGGCGGGGATCAAGGAATTCAAGGGTCGAAGGTACATCGATCTGCGCATTTACTACATGGATGACCAGGGCGAGTGGAAACCCACCCGCAAGGGCATCTCTCTCGCCACCGATTTCATGCCGGAACTGAAAACGGCGGTGGCGGCCATCGAGGCCGAACTCAAGACGATGGAAAAAGAAGAGTAGTCTTTACCTCGATTACCTTCCGATACCAACGAGTAAGCTGCTTTTCACAGCGAAGTGCTGTCTTTTCTCTGTCCGGGTTCCCCGGCACGGTTCTTTTGTGGTATTCGCCATGAATG
>JAUVAN010000163.1 GCA_030591725.1 Deltaproteobacteria bacterium | reverse complement strand
TGTATGCATAGATAGATCTCCCTGAGTTCCTCGATGTCCAGGTTGACATCTTCCTCGACTACCCGAATTTTTTTGTGGGAATCGCGGATGAGATCCTCGAGCTCCTGAAGCTCGGCCGCCCGCAGCCCCAACTTGCGGCAGATTCTTCGCTCCGCCGCCTTGCCGAGCTTCATCTCCCGGACGGTTCGCCTTATGTCCCGTGCGGACATCCCGGCGCGCTTCTCGCACGCGACCACCAACGCCTCGGCCTCCTCCACTCTGCCTATAAACTCCTTCAACTGGGCGACGATCCGGACGATCTGTCCCTTGTTGAGGTTGAGGCTTACCAGCAGATTCTTCACGCAGAAACGACAGTCTGTAACCTTGCGCATGAGGGTCTCGCGCTTGCGATCGGTGAGTTTCTTCCCATCCTTCAGCAACGATGTGCATCGTTGAATCTCGTCGCTGATCTTGCGAACATCATCGATCGTTTCGAGGAAACGACGGTCAGCTTCAACCCGCTCGACAATGTTCTCGTACTCGTCGTAGGTGAGTTCTTCTTCTCCCTTTCCTTCTTCCTCTTCTTCTTCTTCCTCTTCTTCCTCTTCTTCCTCTTCGAACTTGAGTTCCTCTTCTTCGGCTTTTACGTCTCCTCCCTCGTCTTTTGCCTTGGCGGATTTGGCGTGGCTGCGCTCGACCACGTCCTTGAGACGTATCTTCTCCTCCAGGAGCTTGTCACCCAGACCGATGATATCCTGAATGGCGATGTTGGAGGTCATGAGCGTATCCAGCACTTGTCTTTCGCCGCGCTCGATACGCTTGGCAATCTCCACCTCTCCCTCGCGAGTGAGAAGACAAACAGTCCCCATCTTGCGCAGGTACATGCGCACCGGATCGTTTGTCTTGGAGAAGTATCCGAGATCCTGTTCCTCGGGCTCCGCAGGCTTGCCGGACTCCGAAGGCACATCGCCGGCGTCGACTCCACCCTTTTTCGCCGAGGTCGAAGCCTCATTATCAACCACCTCGATTTGCTCTCCCGTCAGAAGGTCGAGCAGATCATCGATGCGATCGGATGAGACCATCTCCTCGGGCAGGTGGTCGTTCACTTCCTCATATGTGACAAAGCCCTTGGACTTGCCAAGCTCTATGAGTTGCTTGATATTTTTCTTTTCAGTAGTGGTTCCCATGCGAAATCCCTTGGCACGCTTTAATCGCTGATCGGGTCTTTGTCAAAAGCTTGATGTGCATAGGTAATCTCTTTTTCGATTTCTGTCCGCCCTCGCTGTAATTCTAGCACTTTATGGTAATCGTTGGCCGCATTGGCCAGACGAATTTGCTGATCCAGCTCCCGGACTCCCTGTTTCAAAAAAGTACCTCGCATTCGCTGCTCGATTTCCTTGAGGGCCTCGCGGCCCGTTTCCTCCTCCTTGAAAAGCGGTTTTATCGCTCTGGCTGCAAACCATGTGATTGCGGAATCATCTCCCGAGCCACTCAACATTTCCGAAATATCGAACTCCTTCCGCTTGTACCCGAGAATCAGATCGCTCGCGATCTTCTGCAGGCGACGGGTTACGATCATGGTTGTGATTCCGCGCTCCTCTACTTCTCCGCACAACCCGGGTTGATCCAGCATGAGACCTATCAGCTCCCGCTCTTCGGTTGTGCCGGGAATGGACGTCTCTTCCCGACCGGCTCCCGACTCTTGCGATCCCGTTGTCGAACTACCGCCTCCTCTGAGGTGCGAAAAGACCACCCTCGGATCGATGCCGAATTCATCGGCGACGAGCTGCCTGTATACATCTCGCTCCATGTGGTTCTGAACGGCCGCAACGAAAGGTCCGAGCTTGCCGATTCTGCGAGCTGCATCCTGGGCGCTCCCGTCCGAGGCGGCTGCCGAAGATCGGATGATCTCATCGAGCAGTCCCTTTTTTTTCGCAAGCAATGAATCGATGGCTTCCTCCCCACCCTTGCGAAACAGGCTGTCGGGATCTTCTCCATCGGGAAGCGGCGCCACATATGCCGCCAGCCCGACCTTCGCCAGCATGGGAAACGCTCTGGCCGCCGCCTTTCTTCCCGCGCCGTCTCCGTCGAACATCACCACCACGTTGTCCACCCTCCTCCTGAGAATGATAGCGTGGTCATCTGTAATAGCGGTTCCAAGCGGCGCCACAACGTTCCTGAACCCGGCCTGGGCCATGGACACCACATCGAAATTGCCCTCCACCAGAATCGCTTCTCGGGTCTTCGAGAGATCGACCCGGGCCGCGTGAATGCCGAACAGGATCTTTCCCTTTACGAACTCCCTGGTCTCCGGGGAGTTCACGTATTTGGGGTCTCGCCCGTCGCCTCCGCTTCCGCTTCCGATCACCCTGGCCGAGAAGGCAATGGGGTGCCCGGAGGGATCCGTGATGGTGAACACCAGCCGATTTCTGAATCGATCATAGTATCCACTCCCGCCCTTGCGCGGCAACGCCAGGCCCACCGCTTCGACCTCTGTAGCGGATATTCGCTTTTCGCGAAGGTGGTCGAGGAGGCCCTGCCATGAATCGGGGGCATAACCGAGTCGGTACAGCCGCGCGATCTCGTCGTCGATACCTCGCTCCTTGATCAGCTCACGGGCTTGCGCGCCCGCCGGGCTCTGGAGGTTGTCCTCGAAGAAAGCCGCCGCTGTCTCCAGAATGAGTCGCCTCCTTTTCAACGCCTCTCTCGCGCGCTCCTGCTCGGTTCTGGCTGCAGGCGTCATCTCTTGTTTGGGAAGCTCCACGCCGTATCGACCTGCGAGCCTCTGCGCCGATTCGATGAACGAGAGGCCCTCGATGGTCATCAGGAATTTGAAAATATCCCCCGACACGCCACATCCGAAGCAGTGATAGAACTGTCGCGAGGGGTTGACGTTGAACGACGGATCGCTGTCCGCGTGAAAGGGACAGACGCCCTTGTGATTCACCCCGGCCCGTTTGAGTGTGACGTACTCGCCGATCACCTCAACAATATCGGACCGTTCCCTGATTTCTGCGATCTTCGCCTCAGGGATCACATTTCATCCGTTTCGGTGGCGTTGTCTGTTGATGATCCAAAAAGAATTCGACGAAGTATATGAGTGATAATTGACTTGTCAAGAAATGGAGTGATTTCGTCCAAAGTCCAGGATCCAAGATCGGGGTCAAGGAACGCAGGCCGTTTGAACCGGGATAACGCCGACTTGAGAAATCACAACGCAAAGGTGTCCCATGTCACATTCGTTGGGAGGGGGATAGCAAAGCACAAAACAGTAATTTGCGCTCGCTGATGTAGCGCACAATCCATTGGGAGAACCGGAGTGAGTCGTGCACGTTGACGAAATCATCGGATCACACGGGTGCGGGTTCATATCGGCATCGTTAACACAAATTCCAGCTCCCATCCCGATTTCGGAACATACTCCCTGCGTACCCTCTGCCGTAACGGTACACACATGAGGTGTACATTCGCCGCAACATAAACACTCGGTCGACATCTGAACCATCAATGTAACCGGTGAACAGGGAGACTCATACGGTGGAAAGGTGCAGCATTCCTGATCGAGATTTCCGCAGTCGGTCGGCCAGTCCGAGTCCGAATCGGCGTCAGAATCGGAATCGGTGTCAGAATCAGAGTCGGAATCGGTGTCAGAGTCAGAGTCGGAATCGGTGTCAGCGTCGGTCTCAGTAATATTTTCAACATCAACAGGAACCACATCCTGCTCGGACCAACACGAGGCGGCAATGAAAACCGTTATCGTAGCAATTGTCCAAATGTGAATGGGGATTCTTTTCACGGTACTTTTCTCCATACAGGATACAAGTGCCGGATCGGACTTCAATGGACGGGAATACGCCTTTTCGAAGGACCAAGAGCCTTTAGATCGGCATCACTCGCTTTGGTTCGTTCTTACCAGGTCTTCGGTTCAAAGCCTTCGGTGTTGAGAATTGCCGCGTCCTCGCCCTTTTGCCCTATGACGAAGAGACCCTTTCGCTCGGCGTAGCGAATCGAGTCCGAAGGTAGCACCACGGCGGCCACGGCGCCCATGAGCCTGGCGTCCGAATACCTGGAAAACAACCGCTTGAACTTCTCCAGCCGCTCCAGATGTTCGTCCACATCCCTCGCCTCCAGCCTGGTCTTGACCTCGACAACCACGGCCTCCGTGTCGTTGACCACCAGAAGATCCACCTGGGTCGCCTCACCGTCGCGCTCCGACTCGAGATCGCGCAAGGTCTCACAAACCCCGATACCTCTCTCCTTGAAGACGCGAACCAGGCCGGGCTTGATGGTCCACTCCACAAAATCTCCCAGCCTGCCGCCCAGGCCGCCTATGTGCTTGCCCAGTTCCTTGAGCTTGCGATCGGTCTCCTTCATTCGCCGATCGGTCTCCTCCATTTGCAGGGCGGTCTCCCGTTGCATCTTTTTTACGTCGTCGAAAAAATCGGGCTGATACTCCACCGTGTGCCTCCTTAAAAACCAACGGCTATTTTGGCGGTGAAGCTGTTCCAGTACGCGTCGTCGACGACGTACCTGACGTACCCGACAGAGGGAGTGATCACGAGGGACCTGGCCACCCGACAATCGAGGCCGCTCTCTGCGCCGAGCGCGCGCACAAGATACGTCAGATCGTTTCCGAACCGGTTACTGGCAAGAGGCCCCAGCCCCATCTTGACGATGAGATACGGAGAGAACCGCCAGGGCAACTGAACCCCAACCGAAACATGTTCCATGAAGATCATGTCCGTGCGATCCGGCAGGATGCGAAAACCCATGGTTGTCGATAACCCGAGTCGTATTTTTCTCCGCAGAATGTTGATGTCGATCTCCGGTCCGCTGATAAATCCCGGATCGCTTCCCTCCCCCATCCAGGAGACTCGCGCGCCCAGGGAGGCAATGGGAGCTCCCCTGCCCCACAGGGACAACCACTCCAGGTAAGCGACGTCCTGAGCCTCCAGTTTGTCGTCGAACGCCCGCTGCCGCCGCCTGAGCCACATATTCCGGCGATTGTCCTCAAACTCGGACTTCAGCCCCGCGTCTTTCTCGTCAAACTCGACCTTGCGCTTCTCCCTGGCCTTCTTGCGACGTTCGGCCGTCGCCTCCGGGCTCCGGCGCCCCTCCCCAACCCTCCGGTACCTGTCGGAGTACACGTGTCCCTCCTCGGCCTCGATACGCCGCCTGTCTCCTCCAAGATCGTGGCGCTTGTACTTGCCGCCCCCGCTGTCCTCCTCATCATCGTAAGGAGATTCCTCGATCGCCTCCGGTGCCGGGTCGTCCGTCGCCTCTTCCTCCACCACCTGGCCCGACAGCGTCAGGTCGGTACCGTCATCGGGACAGACCTTCACCTTATCGTCGAAAACCTGCCTGCAGACGGGGCAACGAATTTTCGCGGCGAAAGACATCGACACCCCGAGGAGGATCATCGCCATTGCCAGAAGCGCCGCAAACATCCTTGATGGCGATCTTCGTTTCAAATCACTCCCCCGACCCACGAGGTTCAAATCCTTCGATCAGCAATTCGAGATCGCTCCGATCAGACTCGCCGTTCACCCACAGCGACAACAAGGCTGTCCTTTCGTCGAGGGAATAGAAGACCTCTGTCACCCGAAGGTATTGCCCGTCGGTGGCCTCCACGCGGATCCCCTCATCATCGGCGCCGGTCCAATAGATCCTGGGAGGATCTACCTGGTAGCCGAGCCCCACCCAATGATCGCGCCGGTAGCTAATGACGTCACTGACCGAGTCGGCGTCCATCACCCACACCTCTAGCCTCAACCGGGCGTTGGGATGATCATCCCCGAGCCCATCGGTGTCCGGATCGACCGCGAGCACAGCCCTTCCCGGCCCGTTATCTTCCACCGATTCCCATGGAGGCGACGGGTAATGAAAGTGAAACGCCGAAGTCGGGTGCTCGAAAGTCTGCCATAGCGCGTACGGATCGGTGCCGTCCGTGTCGCTGCACGCAACACACATCACCGAGAAAATGAGTAGCGTGATTCTGGCGTACGACACCATGGTCAGCGGCCCGTCACTGGCAATCCAGAGTGGCCGCGTAAATCTCGCCGTCTGCGGGAAGGGTATTGTCATCGCGGTTGTCCTGCCAGAGCACCAGCGCGACACTGCCGAACTCCACGATCCTCGGCCATATCGATCTGGCGGGATCGTCGCAGAGTATGTACGCGGAATCCACCGACTGGCCGTCCGCGGCTATCCGGGAGACCATCAGATCGGCCACCTCCACATCGCCCGAGTAAGTACCCGGAACACCGTCCCAGGCGAGCACGAACTCCTGCGCGGGGGAGCTGTGGAAGTACATGGACAGGCCGTTCTGGTTCCATCCAGCGTTGTGTGAAGGTCCCACCACCAGTCCGTCCTCGAGATTTCCGACAGGCTCGCCGTAGGAATCGAGCAGGCGGAACATTATCCTGAACTCGCCGTTTACCCTGCGATCCCGCCAGGCCACGCCGGCGCCTCCAGACACGTCATCCCAGGCAATTACGGCAGGCGGAATCGCATAGCCATCAGGCGTGACCTCCGCATGGGAGGATCCCACGAGCGTGCCGTCGGAAGTCACCGAGCGGGTCAGAACCTGCCCGGGCACATCCCCCGCAATCTCCTCGTAGGCGGTGATGGAGACCAGGAAACCACTGTCCGTGGCCGCCACCGACGCCCACATCTCGTCCCTCGGATCGTCGGTCAGGCGCTGGTTGTCGCCGAGCACGGCGGTGGTAACCAGATTGACGACCGATACGTAGGCGTCGTGCTTGTACAATGCCTCGTTGCGCTTGTCCTGCCACACGATTGCCAGCCGCCTGTCCGAACCGAAGACACCCATTGCCGCCTCCGGATAACGTGAATCCGCGCTGTTCCCATCCGATATCTGAAGCGTCGTCGAGATCAGGGCTCCGCCGGAGTCCAGATAATCGAGCATCACCTCGTGGTTCGAGGATATCCATCGCTGGAACACAAGCGCGTAACCGTTCCCGACACCAAGCCATACCAGGATGGGATACTCGTAGTATGCCGTCCCCACCTGAGTAGATGCTGCCAATACCCCCGTGGAATCGAACGTGGCGAAAAAGAGGTGGCCATAACCCGAGCTGATATCGTCTATCCACACAGCGGAAAAGCCGACGTCCGTGGCCACCACCGATGGATGATGCGACCCCCCCGGGTTGGTGGTGAGGCGCTGCTCGTTGCCGACAACGCCGTCGATACATGTACCGTCAGCGCACAGGTAGTCCGGATCGCCCTCGCAGACATCCCCCGGGTCGCAGCCCTGCCAGTCCACGTCGAATTCGCAAACCGGCGGATTGCTTGTGTCCGCAAGAGTGCATGTGCCGTGATCGCACTCGCCGTTTGCGATCTCGCAGAGCCCCCCATCTGCTCCGTACTCGCACTCGTTGTCGTCATTGCAATCGACGTTCCCGCACTCGGGCGTGAAGCAATCCCCGGGACTCGTGCACTCTCCGGTGTCCGTATCCACGTCGGTATCCGTGTCCACGTCCGGGCCGTCCCCCTCCACGCAATATCCCTGTTCCATATCGCAAAAGAAACCGGGAGGGCACTGATCCGGACCGTCACAGATGAACTGACCCGACTTCCATCCGAAATCCATACACGAAACGACCGATAACGTTACCGCGACGAAGAGCGCGAGCATCATGTATACGCGCAGCCGCATCTAGAAACTCCAACCCGCGCCGACCACGACGCCGTTGTCCAGGAGCCCGACATTCACGGTCGGCCCTGTTTCGTCCTGTTTCTCCTCGCCCCGATCCGAGACGAGCAACATCACCAACCCGGCGCCCATTGCCGCTACACCGATCCCTCCCGCCAACCAGCCGACGAGCTCGTACTGCTCACCGTCCGCGATCATCTCATCGTGTTTCACGGGATCGTAGGCCACGTCTTGCACATCCTCGACCTCGCCCTTCTTTGACGCAGCCAGTCCCAGCATGACACCGCCGAGTATGGTGACGGCGGCCCCTGATCCCAATGTTATCCAGCCCGGAACGATCAGATCCGGCCCCTTTTCCACCTCGGGCTCGGGTTCCGGCTCGGGCTCGGGCTCCGGCTCGGGCGGCAACAATGCCTTGAGCTTCTCCAGCTTTTTTTCCACGTCATCTCGGGCTGGAACATCGCCCGACCAGTTCAGATATCGATGGTACAGTTCGACAGCTGCGGCAACATTTCCGAGCTTCTCCTCACACAAGGCCAGGTTGAAGATGGTCCGAAAGTGCGGGAAAGCGTCGAAAGACAGCTGGAAGGCCTCCCGGGCTTCGTTGAACTCGCCGATATCGTAGTGCGACTGCCCCCGCGAAAACGCGTCTTTGGCACGCTGCATGTCGTCCCCCTGTGCCTTCGCCTGACTACCCGACGCGAGGATGACTGCGAAAACGAATGCGAAGAGGCATCCGCGTGACACTTGCGAACGAACACTGCATGGGGTTCTCAAAAAAAGCATTGTTCTGGATTCTACTAGATCAGAATGGATTGTCCATCGGGTGCTCGATCGACTTGGGCTTGTCGGGCTTGTCAGGCTTGTCGGGCTCGTCGGGCTTGTCGGACTTCGTGGAAGTCGGCGCAAGATGGTCCTCCGATTTACCGCCCTTCTTGCCCTTTTTCCCGCCGCCCTTCTTGCCCTTTTTCCCGCCGCCCTTCTTGCCCTTCGTCGGTTTCGTCGCCGCCAAATCGATCTCCAGAGTGACGTCCTTGGAGGGAATCACCTGCA
>JAUVAN010000142.1 GCA_030591725.1 Deltaproteobacteria bacterium | reverse complement strand
GGCAATGGATCTGTGGCGTTTGTTCCGGGGGATCAGCCTGGCCGAGTTTCAGAAGGTCTACGACAGGCTCGACGTATCGTTCGAGTTCTTCGAGGGGGAGAGCCACTATCGCGACGGCCTCGACGAAGTGGTTGCACGGGTGGAGAGCACGTGCGGCACGCGGGAGGATCAGGGCGCGCTGGTGGTGGATATGGAATACGCAAAGGACGAGCCGCCCATGATGCTGCGCAAGAGCGACGGCACAACCCTGTACGCAACGCGGGATATCGCCGCCGCGCTGGACAGGTGGGAACGGTTCCGGTTTGCCAAGTCACTGTATGTGGTCGGGGCGGAGCAAAAGCGTCACTTCAACCAGCTCAAGCGCGCTCTTGGCGCCATGGGACAGGAGTGGGAAGAACGGATGACTCACGTTTATTTCGGGCGCGTCCAGGGAATGAGTACCCGAAAGGGAAATGTGGTCTTCCTGACCGAGGTTCTCGACGAAGCGACTGATCGTGCGCTGGCCAAGATGCGGCAGGACGAAGGGGATCGGGGGATCGACCTGGAGAAGGTAGCACAGCAGGTTGGCATCGGTGGAGTGGTCTTCGGCGACCTGAAGAACCTGCGCACATCGGATTACAGTTTCGACTGGGAGGAGATCCTCAACACCAAGGGATTCACCGGGATCTGCGTGCAGTACGCGCACGCCCGTTGTTGCTCCATCCTGGGCAAGGGAGGCGGTGCGCCGCTTGCGGAGGAGGCCGATCCGGGCCTTCTGCGAGCCCCCGAGGAGATCGCCCTCGTCAAGGAGCTCGGAAGAATCCCCGGGGCAGTGGAGGCTGCCGCCGCAGATCTGGAACCGTCCAGATTGGCCCGCGCCGTATACGATGTGGCCCGGGAGTGGAACCGCTATCAGCAGTCGGGCAACGCAGATCGTTCGTTGCGGATTTTGGTCGAGGATGAGGGCGTGAGGAAGGCCCGCCTGGCCCTCGTGGATGCGGTGAGAATAGGGCTCGAGAAGGGGTTGAACCTCCTGGGGGTATCAGCGCCGCATGCAATGTGAACGGGTTTGATGTATATTGACTTTTTATGATGTATATTGATTTTCCCATCGTGTCATGGTTATACTGACCAGCTCAATTCAGAGACAGCGATTAAAAAAAAATCGAAGGGGGTCTTCATGTTCAATGCGATGAAAAAGTTGGGAATTATGGCCATTCTGGCTATGGCGCTCATGGTCTTTGCAAGTTGTGATGATAGTAGCGACGATCTGGTCGCTCTTTCAGGAATAGTCGCAGATCCGGTTCCAGTCGTGATTCAGGGTGATCTTGGCACGTTGACTTTTAATTTCTCCGGCGATCCATTGGCTTCGGACAATGCGCTCGATATGCAGTCACTATTATCAAACGGAACGATCTTTCTTGACGTCGTCGCCACCGAAACCGGAACGAGTTACGATCTGACCGGCGGCACAATGGTGAATGTTACGCCCGCGGGCAGCGGGCAGTATCAGGTCTCGCTGGATGAGACCGGTGTCATTGTCACAGTGCGGTTCTTCAACGATTTCCAGGGCACCGCAATTGCTCCTGGTGGAGCGTACAGCGCGGTCGTGAATGTGAACGCCAACAATTACTTCAAGACAGAGCAGTTTTCTCGCGGTGTACAAGTAAATTAGCGGGAAATGTTTTCCTTATTAATCAGACGCGATGGGCTGATCGAGCCGCCGCCGATCGGTGAGCTGGACGCTCATTGCCACCTGCTGCCAGGGCTCGATGACGGGCCTCCGAACGAGCGTGAGGCCCTGGCCATCGCGCGGTTGCTCCTGGCGATGGGTGTGCGGACGGCGGTGGCAACACCGCACGTCATCTCCGATGTGTACCCCAACAGCACCGAAGTAATCCTCGAAGCCGTCAGTCGCATGCGCAGACTCCTCCGTGAAAGCGGGCTTGCTCTCGAGATCATTGCCGGTGCGGAGTACTACGCAGAAAACGATCTGCTCGACCTTATCGCAAGAGACGACTTGCTGGCTTTTGGGTCGGAGAAGTACGTGTTGTTCGAGTCTCCGGTCGAGTGTCAACCGATGGTTCTCGAGGAGATCGTATTCAATCTGAGGTCGGCGGGGTACACGCCCCTTCTGGCCCACGTGGAGCGATATCGATATTTGCAGACCGACCACGATCTCGTCGAGCACTTGCGGCAGCTCGGTGTCTGTTTTCAGGTCAATCACCCATCGTTTCACTTGCCCAAGACGAGTCGTCGAGGTGAGATGGCTCGCTGGTTGTACACCAGGGGTTTTGTGGATTTATTGGGGACGGATATGCACCGCGCTTCCCCATTGATACAACCATCTCGCGGATCCCTCAAACGCCCTGACAGCCGGCGCCGGCCCTGACTTTTTTTCTCAGGGTTCGCAGTAGCCCATCAGCACGGCGATGGAATCCGCTCCGCGACTGGCCACGACGGCGTCCATCATTCCGTCTCCGTCGAGGTCCGCCATCTGTGGTTCGGAGGGCCCGTCTCCGGCGTAGAATGCGTCCAGGTAGGTGAAGGATCCCGAGGGGCCGGAGCTACCCTTGAGGATTGAAAGGGTATCCGCCTGCCAGTTCGCAACTATGAGATCGGGCAGGAAGTCGCCATCGTCGAACACCGTCACGGCAATGGCCCGAGAGCCGTTGCCCGCAGTGTAATCGTCCCGCGGATCGAAAGTTCCGTCCCCGTTCCCGAGCCAGACCGATACAGTGTCCGAAAACTGGTTCCCCACGACGATGTCATCGTGGTTCGACCCGTCGAGGTCATCAACGGCAAGTAACATGGGGTTGTCGCCGCTCGGGAGGGTGAGCGAGTTGGTGAAGGTGCCGTCGCCGTTTCCGATGAGGACGTCAACCTGATTGACCAGGCCGCATGCGACCGCCAGATCGAGATCCCCGTTTTCGTCGAAGTCCGCGAGGGCGATGCCGGTGGGGGCGAGGCCCACAGAGAAGTTTCCGGCCGAGGTGAAGGTGCCGTTCCAGTTCGAGTCGGGTCCTCCACCAAGACGAACGGAAACACGCGGGTTGGTGTACTCATTCGACGTTATGGCGAAGTCAAGAATGTTGTCACCGTCGAAATCGGCGACGACCAGATCGTAGGGATCGCTGGAGACGGAGATGATCTGCCTCGGTTGGAATGTACCGTTCCATGTGGTGGAGCCGTTTCCGATGAAAAGGGCTACTGCGGACTCATCCCTCAGTGTCATCATGATGTCTGCGATGCCGTCGGCGTCCATATCGATGATCTCCACCGATGCGGGGTTCAGCCCTGCGGTGAAGTCGACGGCTGTCTGGAAAGTGCCGTCGCCGTTGCCCAGCAGGATGGAGAAGGAGTCGTCCTGCACGTTGGTAACCACCACGTCATGATAGGCGTCGCCGTTTATGAAACCCATGTCGATGTTCCGGGGCTCATCTCCGGCGGGGTAGAAGACCGGATAATAAAAACCGCAGCCCGTCGGCAGTGTCGGTGGGCAGCTCGGTGCGAAGTTGGCGCATTGAGACAGCTCCAGGTATCCGGCCGGGCACATCCACTCATTGCCGGGGCACAGTGCCGAAACAGACCAGTAATCGCAGCAGCCGGCAGAGCTGTAGACGCCGGAGACATCGAGCAGGCATGCGGGCGGTGGCGCGCTGCAATCTGTGGCGGTGTTCGTGTCGGTGTCCGTGACGGTGTCGGTGTCCGTGACGGTGTCGGTGTCCGTGACGGTGTCGGTGTCCGTGACGGTGTCCGTGTCGGTATCAGTATCGGTATCAGTGTCGGTATCAGTGTCGGTATCAGTGTCAGTATCAGTGTCGGTATCAGTATCCGTGTCGGTGTCTGTGGCGCCGGGTTCGCAACACACCTGGGGGAAGACGGCACAGCTATACTCCCACTTGATCTCTCCGCTGAGGGACTGGCATCCGTAGACGGAAATGCAGAGGAACGGGCAGTCGCTGGATCCCGTGCCGGTATCGGATCCCGTATCCGTGTCGGTATCCGTGTCGGTATCCGTGTTGGTATCAGTATCGGTGTCCGTGTCGAATTCGCAACAGATGTCGTCGCCCGTGCAAGCGTATAGCGGGTGTTCGATTCCACCCTGGTTCCAGCAGGTGATGTAGAAAACGCATTCATACGGACAATCAGTGTCGGTGCCCGTATCGGTATCGGTGTCGGTATCGGTGTCGGTATCGGTATCGGTGTCGGTATCGGTGTCGGTATCGGTATCAGTGTCGGTGTCAGTGTCGGAATCAGCGTCGGTGTCAGTGTCGGAATCAGCGTCGGTGTCGGAATCAGCGTCCGTGTCTGATGTTGAGGGTTCCACGCATTGGCCTTCAGCAGAGCAGATCATGCCCGGGGGGCAATCCGAGTCCTGTTCGCATTCGAGGAAACCGAAATTCCTGCCCCCGCACGCCGAAGCGAACAACAGGGTAAACAATAACAATGAACTTGTTATATGTACGGTTGAAGGCATGTCGTGCTCCTAAATAAAAACGCGTCTGTGCGTATTGTACCATGACAAAGAGGGGAACGGCCAAGAACAAGCCAACGTGTCAATCGAGGCAAAGCCTTTGAGTTGTATACGAAGAGGTCAGAAGCTAAGGTGAGAGGCTGATGAGGGGAAAACACGGGCCAAGGAGACAGAATGACTATTTCCCAAAAGAAAAGTGTTTTGGTTGTGGTGGTGATGTGGATGGTGAACTCGATGGGCGGGTGTGGCGGCACGAGCCCCGGAAAAGAGACGACGACGACGGAAGAAACGAGCGTTTCGGAAAGTCGGCCAAAGGGCGTGGTCGGAGAGAATCCTGCGGGTGTTCAGATGGAGGGATTACTGGGGACCATTTCGCAGTACGACGTGGAGCGCGTCGTGAAGCGTGGTTACGAAAAGATGTTCGAGTGTTTTCAAGATCCGTGGGATCTGATCGAGGAGATCGAGGGTTCCTTCGAGCTGGTCATGGAGGTCGCCGCGGACGGCTCGGTGTCCCAGGTGTATTTGCGGGATGGTGATCTCGGATCACGACAGGCCGAGGCGTGCATCGTGGGCAAGGTGGCCGGGTTCACGTTTCCGGCCCCGGAGGGTGGAAACAAGGCCATGATATCGTACGCGATGGAGATCGAGGAGCCGTACGATCACCCAGCGCCACACAACTGGGGCGGCGCGAAATCGAGAGAAGTATTGTCCGAGCACATGGAAGACCTGGAGTCCTGCCTCAAAGGTGAGACAGGGGTAACATTGACTGTCTACATCGGGCGTGGTGGCAAGGTGGTCTCTGCCGGCGCCACATCCAGTTCATTCGAAATGTACGAGGCGGGGCTTTGCCTGGCGAGGGCGGCCGAGGCCTGGACATATTCTGAAGATCCAGGAGAGAGACCCGCCAAGGCGGTTCTGGAGTTCTAGAAATCTGTGGATGACAGGACGAAAAATCGCGGCGCAGGAATCCTTCCGGCGTGGATCTCGGGTGTGGTTCTCGTCGTCGTTGTGATCGCGGGAGGGCTGTCGGCCACCAGGCTGACAATCGTCCAGGATATCACCGCGCTCCTGCCGAGAGATGATCGGGATTCGGTGGCCACCCTTGCCCGGGAGTGGGGGCTGATGAAGCGTGTGATCCTGGTGATAGGCCCGGATGAGCCTGGATCAGAGCGCCTGACGATTGCGGCGGATGCGGTTGCCGGGGCGCTGGCCGGGATCGACGGCGTTGCGGAGGTGTTTTGCGAGGTCGACATGGAGGGTGTTCGCAAGGGCGCCGGATTGCTGATGAAGCGGGGAGCAAGCCTGTACAGGCCTTCAGACGGCAAGATCGACGGCGAGGTTGCGAAAAAGAGGCTCTCGTCGTTGAAGGAGAGGCTCGCTTCTCCCGAGGCGCTCGTGATGCAGGAGTACCTCCTGGCCGATCCCCTCGGCATGGCGCGCGACGCGCTGCGGGGGCTCGAGGCCGCGGGGGCTGCAATGGGGGCGACGGTGCGGCACGGCCACCTGATGTCGGCAGACGAGAGGTACGCGCTGGTCTTCGTCAAGATCGGATTCGATCCCATGGAAGTGGATCGCTCGGCGAGGTTCGTGGAGGATCTGGACGTCGCAATAGATAGTTCCCTTCGAAAGTCCGGAGTGGAAGATCTGGACGTGCTTGTCCTGGGGGGAGTGCACTTCACGGCTTCGAGCGCGGGCGTGATCATGTCGGACATACGGTTCGCGTTCATCCTGACCATCATCGGTGTGCTTCTCATCTTCACGTTCTTTTTTCGGCGGGTGGTCATCATTCCGGCGGCGCTCCTTCCGGGCGGCGTGGGTATTGTCGTCGCCCTCGGTGTCATGGGCGCGATGGGGACGGAGATTCACGCGCTGACTATCGGTTTTGCCGCGACCATCACCGGGATCAGCGTGGACTACGCCATCCACCTGCT
Source organism: Deltaproteobacteria bacterium (assembly GCA_030591725.1). Taxonomy (GTDB): domain Bacteria; phylum Myxococcota_A; class Polyangia; order JAAYKL01; family JAAYKL01; genus JAUVAN01. Next base: position 3,075 of record JAUVAN010000142.1, on the reverse strand, counting down.
CTATCGGGCGTTCTATCAGGAGGATGGGACCACTCGTGAGAAGATGGGCAAGGCCCTCGCTGCGATTGCCATGCCGGTTGCGTTGGGGTGCGGAACCACGGTGGCGGCCTTTGCGCTTGTTGCCACTTCCAAGTTCCCCGGGATGCGCCAGCTGGCGATCTTTTCCGTCATCTCCATTCCCACGGCCCTGGCAGTCACCCTCCTCATGCTTCCGGCCTTTCATCGGTTCCTGCTGTCTTCGAAGACCGCCTTGCCGGGGTTGGCGGATCGGGTCGCCGCGTTGCTCGTGGGCCTGGGAACGGGCCGACTATCCCCTGTCGCAAAGTCGGCCGTGATCGGCGGCTTCATTGCGGTGTTTGGCCTGGGGGCATGGGGATCGTTTACAGCTCCGCGCACGGGAGACCCGCGCGCCATGGGTTATATCGATGACGATCTGGCCGGACGGGAAGCGAAGATAAAGGAGATCTTTCCCGGGCTCGCCGATCAGGCGCTCATAGTTGCGTCCGGCCCCGACAGGGAGCGAGCGCTCCTGGCCAACGACGCTCTGTACAACGCCCTGACGCAGGCGGGCTTCAAACCCGGCGAGATCTTTTCCGTGAGCCCGTTCATGCCCGCGTTGAAGACCCAGGAGATATCCGTGAAAGCTGCGAGAGAGCTGTTTGGCGACCCCGGGGGATCCCTCGAGGCGGCGTTCCTCGAGGTGGGCTTTCGCGCGGAGTACTTCCTGAAGCTCAGGGAAACCGTCGAGGGGCAGAACCTCACGATTGAGGACTACGAGGGAACCAGCCTGAAGCGTTTCGTCACCGAGTCCGTGCGGGAGGGTGAAGGTCGGTGGGATGTGCTCACCAGGTTGAGGGCCGGCGATGATGCCCTGATCGATCGACTGGTGAAGGTGGCCGCCTCGGTGCCCGGTTGCAAGGTGGTATCGGAGCGACTCGAGGCCCGTGCGGCGCTCTCGACCATGCAGGTCGAGATCATCAGGATGCTGGGCATATGGCTCGTCGTGGCGCTCGTCATGCTGACAGCAGCGCGCCGGTCCCTGCTGTTTGGTTTGCGGGCGGTTGCGCCGGCTGTGATGGGCGTGGCCTGCGGCGCCGGTTTTTTCGGTCTCGTCGGCAGGCCGCTCACTCCGGTGTCGGCCGCCGCGCTGACCTTGGTGATGGGACTGGGTATCGACTACGGCATCTTCATGCAGGGGGGACGCAGGGCGACCGTCAGGGAGGCAGCTCCCGCAGTGCTCGCGTCGGCGTTTACCACCCTGGCGGCCTTCGGAGTTCTAGCGTCGGCACGCACGAAGGCCATGGCTGACCTGGGACTGATCATCCTGGTGGGAGTGCTTGTTGCCGTATTCACCGCCATCGTTCTGGTTCCCTTGTTGAGTCAGGGGAGGGCAGAAAAAGTGGTCGATCCATGAAGGGATGCCTGACAATTCTTGTGCTTCTGTGCGCCGCGTGCGGCCCTGCGGCGGGTGGCCGGCCGGTGGATACGGTCGAGGGGAGCCCGACATCAGTGGATGCCCCCGTCAAGATGCGGCATCAGATAATGGTGCAGTACGGTGATGAGGTGCAGGTCTTCGAGGGGTACATGATCCGGGGAGGAGACGCCTTTCTCGTGCGGGCCTTCGCCGGCCCGGGTGTCGATCTTTTCACCGTGGCCCGCGACGGGGAAAGGCATCGGGAGGAGGCCCACATCTCCGCCCTCGAGGAGCGGCTGGATCTGGAAGCGGTGAGTATGGACATCGCCCGGGCATACTTCGGAGGGTGCGAAAGAGACGGCGCCAGAGCCGAATGCACGCTTCTGGGAGAGCCCATGATCGAAGAGTTCGACGAGCGGGGCCGACTCGTTGTCCGGAGATTTCCGGAGGCCCACGGGATTGGAATGCGCATTGTTTACGAGGAGTACAATGACTACCCCGACGGGCAGGCGCCTTGGAAGATTGTTCTCAAGTGGGGAGAGGGAAAGAACCGGATGGTCATCAAGCTGCTCTCCGTGGAGCCCTTCGATGGATCGGTGGATGAAGTCGTAGGGCTCTAGCGCCAGTTTGAAATTCCAAGAATATAATTGTATCGGGAACGTCTAGAAGATATTGGCTATTTCGGCTACGACCGGTTCATTGACAAGCTCGAAACATCATACACATTGCAGACCTGCAGTCTGTTTCACTTTCAGGAGGAATAAATGCGACCACAAACTCTGATACTGCCACTGAGCGCCATGTTCTTTGCAGCTACATTATCGTTTTCATTGGCCAGCGCTCCCGTTTACGCCCAGTCCAAGTTTACCAAGGAGAAACCCGCCAAACTGACGTTCAAGGAAAAAAGAGCACGGTCAGCCGTCAAGCGGAAGATGAAGCATCTGGGTTTTTCAGTGGTCTCGGTGGAAAAGAAAAAGGGAGGCGAATGGGAAGTCCAGGTTGAGAAGTTTTCAGCCAAAAAGGCGCGACGATCCCTTCGCGGAAAAATTGGTCCGGCCAAAATGAAAACTAAGCACAAGGCCGGTGGTCTCGCAAAGGTAACCAAGGGTGTTGCGCAAAAAGCGGGCAACACGAAAATGCAAGGGGGAGGCTTCCACGCCGGAGGTTCCAACGCCATGTCCGGTGGAGCTATCGATGAACAAGAAAGCTTCGGCGGTACCGGGGGAAGCATTGGCGGCAGTCAGAACCCCGGCGGCGATAGCGGCGCGCCGGGCGATGCAGCCGTGGCAGGCGGGGGCAGTCCGAACCCGGGTGGCGTAGGCGGACCAGGCGTGGGTGACGGCGGCGGATTGGGGGGATCTGTGGGCGATCCTTCGACCGGAGGCGATGGACCTCCCATAGATGAAGCCACTCCAGGCCCAGGAGCAGGAGGCGGCGGCGACGGCGGCCGCGGCGGTGACGACGATGGAGGTGACGGGCCGGGCGCTGAACAAGCCGAAGAAGGCCCTCCAAAGGGTGGCGACGGTGGCGACGATGGCGGCGACGATGGCGAAGGTGGTGGTGACGGCGCAGGTGAAGGCGCCGGTGAAGGTGACGGCGAGGGAGGCGTGACGCCCGATGATGGTGAGGGTGACGGCGACGACGGTGACGACGATCCGTGG
>JAUVAN010000509.1 GCA_030591725.1 Deltaproteobacteria bacterium | reverse complement strand
CTTCCGCCGCCGTCTCGGATGGCACGAGAGCGATGTTGTCCGGGTCATCGTCGAAGAGCCCGGCAACTCCGACCGCGTCCTCACCTTTACGGAAAATTTCCCTGCAGTAGGAGCACGGGTGTCCTTCATTACACATGCCGATGTACTCTTTGGGTTCCTCGTAGGCGACGATCCGCCCCTCGAAGTTGCGCAAGATAACCTTATTTTCGTGCTGCGACACTACGTAGTTTGGATGGACCGGGATCTTGCCTCCGCCCCCGGGAGCATCGACCACAAAGGTCGGAACCGCCAGACCGGAGATGTGCCCACGCAGGTGCTCCAGGATCTCGATGCCCTTGGACACCGTTGTCCGGAAGTGCTCGAGCCCTTCGGCGAGATCGCACTGATAAAGGTAATAGGGACGCACACGATTCGCGGTGAGCTTGTGCATCAACGTTCGCATCAGTGCCCAGCAATCATTGACGCCTCGCAGCAGCACACTCTGATTGCCGAGAGGAATTCCGGCATCGGCCATCAACCTCAACGCGGCCTCGGACTCAGAAGTGAACTCCTTGGGGACATTGAAATGGACATTGACGAAGATCGGGTGGTAGAGCTTCAGCATTTCGACAAGCTCGACTGTGATGCGCTGCGGCATGGTGACCGGCGTACGTGAACCGAAACGGATGATCTCTACCGACGGAACTTCGTTGCGCAGTCGTTTGAGCACATGTTCTATACGATCGTCCGACAGGAGGAATGGGTCACCACCAGAGAGCAGAACATCCCGGATCTCCGGGTTTGCCTGGAGGTATGCGATCCCGGCATCCAGCTGTTCATCGCTGATCGGGGCCGGCCGTTCACCGACCTTTCGTTTTCGTGTGCAGTGGCGGCACAGCATGCCGCACTCGTGCATGATCACCCACAAGACGCGATCGGGGTACCGGTGGGTCATCCCTGGCGCCACCGAATCGCCATCCTCGTTGAGGGGATCTTCGATGTCGAAACTACTGACGGTCAGCTCACCATCACCGGGAATAGACTGCAATCGAATCGGGCACTCGGGGTCATCCGGGTCGATGAGGCTGGCGTAGTATGGCGGCACTGCGAAACGAAACTTGTCGAGGGCGCGTTCAATTGTACGCTGCTCCCGCGGTGTCATGTGGATAACGCGCGCCAGCTCCTCGGCCGAAGAGATGCGGTTGCGCATCTGCCAGTGCCAGTCGCGCCACGTGCTCATCGGCACATCGCGCCAGATCGAGCGACTCTTGTAGCTCGGCTGGTCTTCGGCCATATCGGGGACGTTTTCAAAGTTTGGCATGGGAATGATCCTTTCGCCCGCCCTGGATCCTCAACGAATGCAGCGGCCAAGCGGGCGGCGATACAATATGGAAGCTCAGACGGACGCCTGCAAAGCATCGCATGATAAAGGTTATCATAACCCAAAGTGGCGAAGTCACAACCAAAATTGGAACGCGAGCTTTTAGCGGTTAGCGTTTTACCGTTAGCTCCGAAAAAGGAAATGTGAGTACCTCGTCGTTCAAGGCAGACGGCTCCGGCGGGGGGAGTTTGAGGGGGTGGAACCGGCGCCCGGCCGGAGGCCG
>JAUVAN010000276.1 GCA_030591725.1 Deltaproteobacteria bacterium | reverse complement strand
CCATTCGATCGATTCCAGATCGAGATGATTGGTCGGCTCGTCGAGCAGCAGGATGTCCGGTTCGCTCACGAGGGCACGCGCCAGCAACGCACGGCGCTTGAGCCCACCGGACAGCTCTTCTACGCGGGAAGATCCATCCAGGCTCAGGCGGGAGATCACCTCGTTTACGCGATGGAGCTGCTCCTCCCTGGGCGCGATCGCTTCATCCAGCCCGCCGGCCACCACGTCCAAACAGGTGCCGCTCAGGTCTTCGCGAACATCCTGGGGCAGCCCCGAAATTCTCACCGATTCACCGGTTTCCACAACCCCCGAGTCGGGAGCGATTTCCCCGGCGATGATTCTCAGCAGCGTCGTCTTGCCCGCGCCGTTCCGTCCGACCAGGCACACCCGCTCGCCGGGCTCGATGCGCAGGTCGACAGATTCCAGCAGGGCTGCCCCCCCGAAAGAGATATTCACTTTTCTCAGAGCAATCAGCGCCATTGTGTTGCCTTGTTCACCTGATCTCCTTGACCAATCTCGCGAAGTACGCGGGCATCTCGTGGCGCGGATACCACGCAAGGGCAAACTCCAGCTCCAATCGCTTGCCCTTGTTTATCTCGATGATCGCGCCGCGCCCTATCAGCGGTCTCGCAAAATCGGTGGACAGAACCGAGTATCCCCGTCCATCCGCCACGAGCGCCGCCAGGGCATCCGTGTTGTTGGCCAGGTGCCGGTCTTTCCTCGCCAGGTCGAGCAGCCCGTGCTTCTCGAGATAGCGAAAGGTGGCGTCGTCCGCCTCGTTGAAGTCTACGATCCGCTCGCTGGAAACGATGTCCCTGAGTTTCCTCCCCTTCCAGGCCGCGGAGGCCACCAGCATGTACCTGGCCGGCGCCAGCAACTTTGAATCGAGCTCGTTCACCACCTCGTGGCGCATGAGAACCGCCAGCTGCGCCTCGCCGGATTTCAGACAGGCCAACCCCGGCTTGTCGTCGTCCAGGTGAAAAGTGAACGTCACATTGCCGAACTCCTCCAGTATCCGCGTGGCTCCCGGGATGATCCTGGACCGCATCACGCTGGAGGGCCCGGTGATGTTGATCCTTATTCCCTGATCCAGGATCTCGTCTCGCAGAAACGACAGGTACTCACCCTCGAGATCGGTCACCCTCTGGCAGTACCGGTGCAGGATCTCCCCCTCCTTCGTCAGGCGCATGCCCTTGCGAGACCTCGTGAAGAGCGTGGTGCCGAGGGACCGTTCCAGGGTCCGTATCCTCTGGGTGACACCGGTCTGGGTAAGGCCGATCTCCGCAGCGGCTCCGTTCACACTCGCGTGCCTCACGACCGCCATGAACGCCTCTATTCCGGGGTGAAGTAAACTCATTCAAATTCATCAATAACTTATATTTATAGGTTTTTCAAATTCACCAATAAGGCGTAGGTTTGTCCGGCACAGGTGGCAAATGAAGAAACGCATTACACAAGCGGAGCATGAAATGAACGACAAGAAGAAAGTGGTGCTCGCCTACAGCGGCGGGCTGGACACCTCGGTCATCCTGAAATGGCTCATCGAAAGAAACTACGACGTCATCGCCTACGTTGCCGACGTGGGCCAGGAGGAGGATTTCGAGGCGGTGGAAAAGAAGGCCCTCGCCATCGGCGCGAGCAAGGTCTACATCGAGAACCTCCAGGAGGAGCTCGTCACCGACTACATCTTTCCCATGTTCAAGGCCAACGCGGTGTACGAGGGACAATACCTTCTCGGCACGGCGATAGCGCGCCCGTTGATCGCCAAACGTCACCTTCAGATCGCACACGAACATGGCACGCACTGTGTGTCCCACGGCGCCACGGGGAAGGGAAACGACCAGGTCAGGTTCGAGCTCGCGTACTACGCCCTCGATCCCGAGGTCGAGGTGATCGCGCCGTGGAAGATGAGTGAATTCCTGGACGAGTTCAAGGGTAGGCCCGACCTCATCGCATATGCAAAGAAGCACGGCATCGACGTCAAGACCACATCGGCCAAGCCTTACAGCGAGGACGACAACATACTCCACATCAGCCACGAGGCGGGTGTCCTCGAATCACCCGAGTACGAGGCCCCCGAGGACATCTACACCAAGACCGTCTCCCCCGAGAAAGCCCCGGACAGGGTCACCCGGATCAAGATATCGTTCAAGGACGGCGTCCCAATAAGGGTCGAGAACGTGGAAGACGGCACAATTGTGGAGACACCTCTGGAGCTGTTCGTCTACCTCAACGAACTTGGCAAGACCAACGGGATCGGGCGGATAGATATCGTTGAAAATCGCTTCGTCGGCGTCAAATCCAGAGGCATCTACGAGACGCCCGGAGGCACCATCCTCTACCACGCTCACCGGGACATCGAGGGTATCGCCATGGATCGGGAGGTGATGCGGCTGCGAGACATGCTGTCGGCCAAGCTATCGGAGCTCATCTACAACGGCTTCTGGTTCTCCCCGGAAATGGAGTTCCTCATGTCGGCCATTGACAAGAGCCAGGATATCATCGACGGACAGGTGTTCCTGAAGCTCTACAAGGGGGGCGTCTACGTGACGGGAAGACAGAGTCCGAGTTCCCTGTACGACAAGGATCTCTCCAGCATGGACGTCGAGGGCGGCTTCGATCAGAAGGACGCGGACGGGTTCATCAAAATCAACGCCATCAGACTGATGGCCCACAACGCAATCACGCGCAAGCGGGCCTCGAACGGAAAATAGTCGCATGAAACTCTGGAAAAAAGATTACAGCCTGGATACCAGGATCGAGAAGTTCACCGTCGGCAACGATCACATCCTGGACCTTGATCTGCTCGAGTTCGACTGCAAGGCCTCCAGGGCGCACGCGCGGATGCTCAACGCCATCGGCGTACTCACCGAGGACGACCTCTCCAGCCTGATGGCCGGAATAGATGAGATCCTCGAACTTCACGAGCGAGACGAGTTCACCATCCGCGAGCAAGACGAGGATTGTCACACGGCCATAGAGAACTTCCTCACGGAGAAGTGCGGCGACGCGGGCAAGAAGATTCACACGGGCAGATCGAGGAACGACCAGGTGCTCACTGCCATTCGCCTCTTCGAGAAGGCGCAGATACAGGAGATCGGAGAGCTGCTCGACGCCCTGGGAGAAGCCCTGGACCGGGTCTGTGCCAGGTTCGGCAAGATCGAGATGCCGGGCTACACCCATATGCAAAGGGCCATGCCCACCGACGTGAAGATGTGGATGGGCAGCTTCCGCGCCGCCGTGGACGACGACAAGCGCCTCCTCGCAAGGGTCGTCGATATGATCGACCAATGCCCACTGGGGACCGCTGCCGGGTTCGGAGTGCCCGTGCTCGATCTGGACCGTGAGATGACTTCGAAGGAGCTGGGGTTCGCCAGAGTGATGGAGAACCCCATGTACGCCCAGATGAGTCGCGGCAAGTTCGAGGCGATCATCATCGGCGCCTGTTCGTCGATCATGTTCGACCTCAACAAGCTGGCGAGCGACCTGACCATGTACAACATGCGTGAGTTCGGCCTTGTCACCCTGCCGGACAAGATCTGCACCGGCAGTTCCATAATGCCCCAGAAGCGAAACCCGGACGTGCTGGAACTGATTCGCGCCAAGTACCACATGGTGCTCGGCGAGGAGTTCAAGGTCAAGAGCCTGATCTCAAACCTCATCTCCGGCTACAATCGGGACATTCAGCTGACCAAGGAACCGCTCTTCACGGCCATAGAAACCACCAAGAGCTGCCTGGACATCACCGCGTTCGTTCTCGACGGCATGACCATCGACGAAGAAGCCTGCAAGGCTGCGCTGACCGACGAGCTCTACGCCACTGAAAAAGCCTACAAATTGGTCAAACGTGGGGTCCCGTTTCGGGAAGCGTACCGGATCGCCGCCAACACTGACGCCTACAAAAAGGCCACCAGATCGCCGGGGGACAAGTAGGCTGCAACTCCGAGATCTGCTGTTCCGTACTTCATACCGCGCCCTGAATAGAGCGCGGTGAACAGGCCTGCCTCGCCCTTATTGTGGACTGGGGTCGCTAGAGGTCCTGGTCGATTTCTTTTTCAAGCTCCGCGAGCTTGGCTTCGGCGTTGCCTTCCACGATCTCCGCGGCGGCTTCGACCTCGAATTCCTGGACAATAACGGCCTCCTCATCCGGGGTGAGCTTGTCGAAAACGGCTGCCGCTGTGTCTTCCGACACCGGCGCATCTATCCCGGCGTCATCACCGCACGAGATGCAGAAGAGCGCTGTGATTGCAACAATCGAAAACGCCAGGACAAAGTATTTGGCTGTTTTTTTACTCATGAATTCACTCCCTTCATCTCACCTTACAGGTTGTTCTTCTTGTAAGCCTTTTGATGGCGTTTACGTTCCTTGGCCATGATCTTGTTCACGCGCTGCGCAAGGACAGCGTCGCCCTTGGTTGCCGCCATCTCGTGATGCCGCCTGAGCTTGGCCATTCGCTTGAGGTGTTTGCGGCGCTCCTTGGCCTTGGGCCCGGTCTTGACCTTGGCTGACTTGAGCAGCTTTGCCTTCACCTCGGGTTGGAACCTCTTTCTCTTCCCAAAAGCCCTGTCGGGACCCATTCCCCTGCCCTTGCCTAACCCGAGGCCCTGGCCCGGCTCCTTGTTCTTGCCTAACCCGAGGCCCTGCCCCGGCTCCTTGTTCTTGCCTAGACCGAGGCCCTGGCCCGGCTCCTTGTTCTTGCCTAGACCGAGACCCTGGCCCTCGCCATGTCCCTTGCCCTTGCCCTTGCCGAGTCCCTCGCCATCGCCGGGTCCCTTGCCCTTGCCGAGTCCCTCACCATCGCCGGGTCCCTTGCCCTTACCCTTGCCCTTGCCAAGACCCTGGCCATCGCCCGGTCCCTGGCCTTTACCCTTGCCGAGACCTTGACCCTCACCCTTGTGCTTGCCCTTCTTGCCTTCTCCGTCCGTCTGGGCGGAGTCGCCTTTCTTGCCTTTTCCCTTGCCCTTTTTCTGGGCCAGGGCGCTTCCCCCGAGGAAAAGCATGCTGACGGCGAGCAGTATCGCGAGGACACATGCCGAACGAACCCTGCTTCTGTACATTTTTCACTCCTTTGGATTGCAGCTGTTTTCTTTACTGACTCCTGAATACCAATTATCGGGTCTACATGGAAGAGTGAGTTGTTCCTAACCCCTCGCCATGAGATAGTATCGACATCATAAAAAAGCTGGGAGGTTCTCAACATGCGCACTAAAATCGTAATTCTGACACTAACTTTGCTGGTTGCCGGTTGCTCGAATGATTCATCATCGAGCACAAACGACGACGCCGGCACCTCGGACACGGACACAGATACGGATGTGGATACCGATGCCGATTCCGACACGGACACAGATTCCGATACGGACACCGACACAGATACAGATTCCGATACGGACACCGACACCGACACGGATACAGACACGGACACCGACACGGATACAGACACGACTCCCCTGGGAAACTACATGTTCGTCACCTCCATCGATGTGGCTGGCGGCGGGTTCGGGGGCGTGGCGGGGGCAGACACGGTTTGCCAGACCAGGGCCGGTATCGCGGGGCTTGGGGGGAACTATATTGCGTGGCTCTCCACCGCCACGGTGGATATGGTCGATCGGCTGACCGCGACGGGCGCCAGGGGCTGGGTGCGTCCGGACGGGCTGCCGTTTGGTGACGAGGTGTCGGATATCGTCAACGGGGAGATCTTCTACCCACCCATGATCGACGAGCTCGGAAACAGGGTGCCCGACAACCAGCTGGTGGTGACGGGGACCATGGCTGTGGGCGTGTTCGCCACCTCCGGAAGCTGCTCCGATTACTCGACGACGGCCGGAATAGTAATGGCCGGCCTGGCGGACAACGGTACGGTGAACTGGACCTCCGAGGGTACCATCTCTTGCGGCGCCGCGGCCAGGCTCTACTGCTT
>JAUVAN010000433.1 GCA_030591725.1 Deltaproteobacteria bacterium | reverse complement strand
CTGTTCTATCTACCGCTCTTCGTGCTGTTTTTCCTCAGGCTGCTCGAAAAACACCGGGTGAGGGATGCGGTGGGGTCAGCGTTCTTTTTCGCGGTGGGCCTGCTGATCTACCCGCCATCGGCAGTTTTTACCTCTCTGCTCGGCCTGGTGCTGTTGCTGGGTGCCGGTATACGCGGTCTTCCATGGCGACGCTTGGTCAAACCGTTCACCGTCTTTTGCCTGTGTGTTGTGCCGTGCGCTTTGATGGTATTGATCATTGGCAAGGATGATTTTGTCTTGGCCCACCGGATGCATCTGGACCTTGCGAGTTACAGGTCTCAGGGCGGCTATCTTGATCTCTTCCACCCCTTTCGGTTTTTTCCCTATCTGGGTACCTTTCCGGGACGGCCGACGCAGGTATTTGTTGAAGGACTTCCCCTTGGGCTACCTGTCCTACCGTTGATTCTCGCGCTTCTTGGCGCCTTTTGCGTACGGCGAAAGGGCGCCGGTTGGCTTCTTGGTTTTTCGGGGATCGCGGCGGTGGTGATGGCAGGGCCCTACCTGATGAACTCGGATCATCTCGTCGAGTTCGGAGGTCACGTCATTCCCCTGCCGCTCCTCCTCCTGGATCGGCTGCCCTTGGGCCAGGCGTTTCGCTTTCCGATTCGTCTCTTCCCGTGGCTTCAGATGGCCCTCCTGCTGGCTGCCGGCGAGGGATTCGTCTGGATGTGTGCTCGAGCGAAGAGTTGGGGACGATTGCCGCATGCCGCCGCGGCCCTGCCTCTCCTCATCGGTGTATTGATGATCGCCGAGCCGCGTTGTCTCTTCCCGGAATACCGCCGCTTTCACTTTGAAGAAGTCGTCGAACCGCCATATTGCAGCCGGCCCTGCGTCCACCAGGCGGATGCCGTGTTGCACCTGCCGTACTTGGCCCCCGGGATTCACCAGTATCAGTTTGAGGCTGTTCTCTGTGATGTGGCAATAATGAATCCGGTCAAGCGGGCGCCGTCCCCGGTGGACATACCGCCGGCCGATGCCTCTGACCAACGAAAACGGCAGTTTCTCGGCAAGCTTGGCGACAGCGGTATCGGGTGCATCGTCGTGCACCCCGGCTTTTATGCTGAACTTGAAAAGCGCCGCTATGCCGATGCTCCCAGTTTGGGCCCCAAAGATCGAGGTGTCACCGGACGTGACGTCGAGGCCTGGCTGGAAAAGGCCCTCGGGCCACCGCAGTCGGTGGCGGGATCAGATTTGCTGCTCTACGAGGTGCCCTCAGATCTTCCGCAGGTTGGCGCGAAGAGACCACATGCGCAAGAGTTGGTAGCCTCCGAGGAGAACGTGTTTCAGCTCCGCGGGGGTTCGCAGTGAGAAAAAGGTCCTCGCCAGCGTGCGGGGATGGAAGTAGAAGCGGTTGTTGACGATCTTGAAGACCCGCAGAAGTTCGTCCTTGTCCATATGCTCTTCCCAGGCCGTCGGGAGGTCGTAATCCTCGGTCGGGTTGAGCATGAATCACTCCCAGCAGCCCTCGTCCCAGAGCCCCTTTTGAGCGCCTTGGGAGAAGATCGGTGCGTCAGCGTATGGGGTGAAGAGGGAATAGACGACGTAGTTGGGCGCAAGCTTGTGCATGAAGGGTACGACCCCCAGGATCTGCCGAGCGGTCATCTCATGTGGGCAACCGATGATCATGTAGGCGATCGCTTTGACGCCCTCGTCCTGGGTCATCTTGAAGATCTCGAAGATCTCGTCGACGGTGGCGTTCTTGTTGAGGGCCTTCAAGCCGTCTTCAGTGAAGGTCTCGACACCGTAGTGCATGCGGTAACAACCGGCCCGTTTGGCCACACGGATCATCTCACGGGTCGTCTGGCGGATGCTGCCCTTGTAGCCCCACCACACCTTGATGTTCCTGCGGAGAATTTCCTCGCTGATTGAGATCACACGTTCCGGGCTGACGTTGAAGAGATCGTCGACGAAGTGGATGTCCTGGATACCGTGCTTTTCGACACACTCCTGGATTTCGTCGACGACGTTTTCAGGACTGCGAGCCCTGTAGTTGGGTGGAACGTTGCAGAAGACGCACCGGTGAGGGCAGCCCCTGCTGGACATCATCGTCGTCGTCCGGTGACCCTTCATGCCTGGCGTGTAGTACTTAACCGGCGGACAGGCCTCACGGTCGGGGAAGGGGAGAGAGTCCAGGTCCTCAACCGGAGGCGCCGGAGTTGAAAGAAACGGCTCGTTGCCCTCACGGGGCAGGAGAATTCCGGGGATCTGCTCGAGGTCGCCGCCCTCGTCGAGGGCAGTGAGAAGCTGCCGAAGAGGTTCCTCCGCATCTCCGTGGATGGCGGCGTCGATCCCGGGGAATTGAACCGCCAGATGGGGGAATGCGTTGACGTGGGCGCCGCCCATGACGACAAAGGCGTCGGGGCAGGAATGGCGAATGGCCTCGATGCTCTTCCTGACATCGACCAGGCCGTGGGCCGAGGTTGCCGACACGCCGATCACGTCCGGTTTGATTCGCGCCAACCGTTGTCTCAGTTCCGGGTATTCCAGGTCTTCGACGACGCAGTCGAGGACTTCGATCTCGTGATCGGTGCTGCGTTTCAAATAGGCCGACAAATACATGACTGCCAAGGGGGGGAAGACATAGGCGAAGCGATCGTTGAAGATGTTGGGAACGCCGGCCCAAACCTGATTCTTCTTGGGAACGTGGAGCAGTAAGACCTTCATAGTGGAGGATGTATAGCATCCCCATTGCCTTCGAGCAATCAGGCCTCTTGGGGTTTTCTCTCTTCCACTTTATGTGCGCCGGTCACGCCGCCGACGGCGTACACCCTCAGAAAACGCCGGACCGGCGCCAAGAGTTGGAGCAGGGAGTCCCCGATCGGCATCTCATAGGCCCTGAACAGCAGGGCCTTGCGGAGGGAGGTCCTTCCGTAGACGCGCCAGGGGAATTTTCGGACCTCGCGGGCGACGACCTTCGGCGGGAAATCCGGCATGTCCAGGAGCGCCCGCCGGCGAGAGACGAAGGTGTCG
>JAUVAN010000310.1 GCA_030591725.1 Deltaproteobacteria bacterium | reverse complement strand
TGTAATGTTTTTAGTCGTTGCCGGAGATATTCGGGATAATGTTATTCCAGCGCTAAGCGATACGCTTAATGCCATAAAAACAACTGTTACGAGCAAAACTGAGTTTTTTGAATAATCCCGGACCGTGTCGGGGTCGATGCGCGTCACTTCACCGCTGTCCTGCTCCGCGGTGTAGATGAACCCGTCGGCGCCGATTTCTATTCCGTTGGAGTAAGACAGGTTGCTGATCAGCAAGGTCTTTTCCGCAGTGTCCTTGTCGACGCGCCATATTTCCTCCCTGGTTGAATAGACAATATCTCCGTCGGGAAGCGCACGCATTCCGGCCAACCACCCGCCGGTATTGCCCATGAACATGGTGAACGTCCCGTCGTACTCAGACTTGAAGAGGTTGCCCCCGCTCTCGCCGATCATCGTTCCGTCGTCGTTGAACGCGAAATCCTCCCCAGCCTTCTGGCCGTAGAGAATGTTGTAGGCAATGGGTCCGTCCGGGAGGTTGTCGCAATCGACGTCGGGGGGTATTTCGGTATCGATGTCGGAATCGGAGTCGGAGTCGGAGTCGGAATCGGAATCGGAGTCAGTATCGGAATCGGAGTCGGTGTCAATGTCTCCTGCAAAGGGAGGAGGGGGAAGTTCCACCCCATTGCAGGTGGCAAGGAAAGCCGACACCACGATGCAGAACGATATTTTCACGATCAAGTTCATATTTGTCATCACCTCTATGATTTTAGTGGAAAATTGAGTTAATAGTGATGAAAAATTGCGCCTTGTTTTTTCTTGCATGGAGCCCCGCGCAAGTGTAAACACAGTAGCCCTTCGTCCATGTGGACGAAATGTTTGTTTAATATTGATTTCGAAGGGATCGAACGATGCCCAAGATGAAGAGTAACAGAGCCGCCGCAAAACGGTTTCGCACGACGGCCAAGGGAAAGATACGGTGTGACAAGCCCCTGCACGGTCATATCCTCACCAAGAAGAGCACCAAGCGCAAGCGCAGGCTTCGCAAGAACGACATAATGGATTCGACGGCGACACGTCAGATCCGCAGGCTCCTGCCTTATCTGTAGGTCAATCCCTCACAGTAAGGCCGGCAACCAGGCTAACAAAAGGAGCAGCCAATGGCCCGTGTAACAAGAGGTTTCAAGGCAAGACGAAGACGCAATCGCGTACTCAAGCACGCGAAGGGTTTTTTCGGTTCTCGCTCAAGGTTGTACAAGGTAACCAAGGTCGCGGTCATGCACGCATGGCTCGACGCCTACAAGGGGCGTCGCCTGAGAAAACGCGACATGCGCCGGCTCTGGATTACCAGGATCAACGCGGGGGCCAGGCTCAACGGAGTGACTTACTCCAGGATGATGGGGGGACTGCGCAGAGCGAAAGTCGAGATCGATCGTAAAATCCTCGCCGATATCGCAGTGGTCGATCCCGAGGGGTTTGCCACGATCGTCAATATCGCCAAGACCGCCAAGTAGAGTCCCGGGAGACAACCTGATGGATCCACAGGAGATCATCAACGATCTGCAGCATCTGGCCGATCGTTTCGACGATTCCGTGAGCGCTCTCGCCACCGAGCAGCAGATCAGGGACTTGCAGGCTTCTTTCCTGGGAAAGAAGGGTGAGATAACGATACTCCAGAAGCTGCTTGGCAAGCTTCCAGGGGAATCGCGCAAGGAAGTGGGGCAAGCGTTCAATCAGGCCAAGCAGCGCATCACCACGGCTGCGGGAGACGCAATAGACGGCCTCGTAAATCGTGAGGCAAGTGAATACCTCGATCGTCACACCGACCTGACCCTTCCGGGGCGTGCGCCCAGGATGGGTAGGATGCACCCGATCACTCTGGTGATGTACGATATCGTCGATGTGTTTGTTTCCATGGGCTTCGATGTGGCCCTCGGCCCGGAGATCGAAACTGACCTTTACAATTTCGGGAAGCTCAACTTCCCCGACGACCACCCGGCCAGGGACATGCAGGACACCCTCTTCATCAAGGAGGGAAAGACTCTCCTGCGAACCCACACATCTCCGGTCCAGATCAGGACCATGCTTGAAAAGCCCCCGCCCATCCAGATAGTCGCTCCCGGCGCGGTGTATCGTCGCGATGACGATCCCACGCACAGCCCAATGTTCTTTCAGGTCGAGGGGTTGCTCGTGGACGAGGGAGTCACCTTCGCCCACTTGAAGGGGGTCCTCGAGGCGTTCCTTGCGAGGATCTTCGGGCGCGATGTGCGCTCCAGGTTCAGGCCGAGCTTTTTCCCGTTCACCGAACCCTCCGCGGAGGTTGACATCGAGTGCATCTCTTGCAAGGGCGCGGGTTGCAATCTTTGCTCCGGCACCGGATGGCTGGAGATCCTCGGCTCTGGAATGGTTGATCCCCATGTTCTCGAAGGAGTGGGGATCGATCCGGAGCGATACACCGGCTTCGCGTTCGGTCTGGGTGTAGATCGAATTGCGATGCTCAGGTACGAGGGCATTTCGAGCATCCGTTTGTTATACGAGAACGATCCGCGTTTCCTCGAAGCTTTCAGGAGGTAGTCCGGTGCTCGTGAGCTACAGATGGATTTGCGAAATCGCAGGATTTTCCCCGAAGCCCGAGGAGCTCGGCGACAGGTTGACATTTTCCGGGCTCGAGGTGGACGAGCTCGAGAGCGTGGGCAATGGTTTCGACAATATCGTCGTCGGAGTTATAAAATCCCGGGAGCCGCACCCGACCGCGAAGAAACTCCAATGTGTCACGGTCGATTCCGGATCAGGAGTCGTCTCCGTGGTGTGCGGTGCTCCCAATTGCCCCGGGCCGGACAGTCGTGTGGTGCTCGCCAGGGTGGGCGCCTCGGTGGGAGAGATCACCATCGAGCCCAGGGAGATCGCCGGTGTGCCCTCGGAGGGCATGCTCTGTTCCGAGATGGAGCTGGACATCGGACCCGATCAGGAAGGCATCATGATCCTGGACGGCGAGACCGAGGCCGCAGCCGGCACGCCCATCGCCGATGCGCTCGATCTACAAGATTGGATCTATTCGATCGGGATCACCCCCAACAGGCCGGATGCCTTGAGCCATCGCGGTATCGCTCGCGAAATGGCCTTGCTCTACTGCAAACCTTTCGATCCTCAGGTTCCCGAGGCGGCGCCCGAGGGTGGCGATCCGGTCGGTGGGCTCATCAAAGTTGACCTGGTAGATCCAGAGGGGTGCCCCAGATACGCTGCGGTCGTGATCACCGGGGTGAAGGTAGGCACAAGCCCGTTCTCGTTGAGATACCGGCTTCACAATCTGGGGGTTCGCCCCATCTCCAACCTGGTGGATGTCACCAACCTCATTCTTCTCGAGTACGGACAACCGTTGCACGCATTCGATCTGGACAGGGTCGCCGATGCCAGGATAGTCGTGCGAAGAGCCTCCGATGGCGAGACCATGAAGACCCTCGACGAGCTGGAGCGCACGTTCACCGGCGATGACCTTCTTATCTGTGACGGGGAGAGACCCGTGGCGGTGGCCGGCGTCATGGGTGGGCTCGACACCGGCATCACGCAAGAGACGAAGAATCTGTTGATCGAATGCGCGTACTTCAACCCGTCGATGATTCGAAGGACCTCAAAGCGGCTCAAGCTGGCGAGCGAATCCTCCTATCGCTTCGAGAGGGGGATCGATCCCAACATGGCCGGCGATGTGCTGAGGTCCACGGCAGGTCTCATGTGCGGCCTGGCCGGAGGGACAAAGGCTCCCGGTCTGGTGGATTGCTATCCCGTGCCCATCGAGCGCAAGCGCGTTGCGCTGCGACCAGGGCGTTACGAGTCCATCATGGGGTACCCCGTTGAGGCACAGGAGATGCGTAGGATCCTCGAGGGACTCGGCGCGGTAGTGACGGGAACCGACGATGAAATTTCTGTCCTCGTGCCCACCAACAGGCCGGATATCGAGCGGGAGATCGATCTGGTAGAGGAGGTCGCGCGGGTGGTCGGGCTGGACAAGATACCGTCCTTGCTGCCGCGCATCCAGAGCTGCATCCCCGATCGGGAAGAGTACGAAGCGGCCATGCGCGTGCGGCAGATCATGGTTTCGCTGGGCCTCGAGGAGTCCATCAGTCACTCCTTTGTTCCTGAAGAGATGCTCGTCGGAATGGGGCTTGGCGATCGTGTTATCAAAATAGCCAACCCTTTGAACTCAAAGCGTGCGGCGATGAGGACCACCCTGTTGGCCGGCCTCATCGAAAATCTGAAGCGCGCGACGACGCGGTACGTGGGGATGGTGCGTCAGTTCGAGGTAGGGCGCACTTTCCACGACGAGAGTGGAGAATTGCCACTTGAAGTTCTCCGCGTTGCGGCGGTCATGAGCGGATCGCGAGATTCGTGGATCGGCGAAGATCACGGTTCGCTCGATTTCTACGACGCCAAGGGGATCGCCGGCGCTTTTGTCAAGGAACTTACCGGGGTGGATCCGGCCTTCGAGCCGGTGAAGGATCTCGATTACATGCACCCCAACCGGGCGCTTCGAGTGTTCCTCGACGGTGAGGATGTCGGAGTTGTCGGGGAGGTTCATCCGAAGATCTTGACAGATCAAAAACTCGGACGCGGAGCGGTGGGGTTTGAGATGGACGCCATGAAACTCTGGGGGATGCGAAGACGCTCGGCGGCGTCACCGCTGCACGAGTTTCCTCCCATGGTGCGGGACGTGGCCTTCCTGGTCGAGGAATCACGGGACGCGGCTCCCATCGAAGATGCTCTGCGCGTGGCGTGCGCACCACTGGCAACAAGCGTGAGCTTGTTCGACGTCTACAGGGGCAAGGGAATAGAAGACGGCAAGAAATCGCTTGCGTTCTCTGTGCTGTATCGCTCGAGGGAAAAGACCTTGACCGACGAGGAGGTGGACGCCATCCATCGAGCGGCCATAGATCAAGTAAAAACCGAGTTTGGCGTGCTGACAAGGTAAACGTCTCCAGGGGTTGAACCGTTCAAATTCATATGCTTAAATGATCCATCAATTGTGCAATATGCTCGCTTGCGCGAAGGAGAGGGGCGGATGACCAAAGCGGACATCATCGAACGTGTATACGAAAAGGTTGGAGGGTTCTCCAAGAAGGAGGCCGCCGAGATCGTCGAGG
>JAUVAN010000134.1 GCA_030591725.1 Deltaproteobacteria bacterium | reverse complement strand
GGAACGTAGATCAGCTCCTCCACGGGGCGTTTTTTGGGAACCCACCGGTGAATCTTCCAGATCTCCGGCACCAGCCGCCTCCACACTTCCTCGAACACCGGAAGATACGTGTGCGGTCCTCCGAGCAGCAACACATCGTCCGGAAGCACGTTCCCGTGGAGCAACACCTCAATGTTCTGCTTCACGATGGCGGTGCACAACGAAACGACTATCTCCTGCTCATCCACGCCGGCCTTCATCAGTCCCACCACGTCGGTCTCCGCAAAGACACCGCATTTGGCGGCGATGTGATGAACTGTCTTGCCGCGTCCTGTGATCCCTCCGAGCCTGTCCGGGTCAAGGCCCATCTTGGCGAAGATCTTGTCCAGGGTGGCGCCTGTGCCCCCCGCGCACTTGTCGTTCATGAAGGAGATGGCCGATTTCCCGCCCTCGGAGCCCCGCTTCCAGACGATCACCTTTGCGTCCTGTCCGCCGAGTTCCACGACCGACCCCGCCTCCGGGTGGATCCGCTCCACCGCACAGGTAACCCCGTTCACTTCTTGCACATGATAACCGTCGATGTGAGGAGCCAGAGACCTGCCGCCGTTACCTGTGGTGAAGACCCTGAAATTCTCGCCGGGAAAGGCGCTCTCAATCTCGTTGAGAAACTCCAGCACCAGCTCCGGCTGTCTCGCGTTGTGGCGCCGATAGTCCTTCCACAGAACGCGATCCCGATCGTCGAGGACGACTGCCTTCACCGTCGTGGAGCCGACGTCCAGCCCCACGAATTTATAATCACGTGACATGCTATGTCTAACTACCATTGTTTCTTATAAAGGCACGCTATGAAAACGTGGTGTCATTATCCGAAATTTCGATTCTTCCCAGGGTTGGTGGGACGAGATCCTCGTAGGGAATTGAATGGAGGGGGGGACCCTAGAACTCAACCACACCGTTCAGGTGCACATTGAAGTCGAGGGTGCCGGCGTCGGTGTACGCTGTGGCGTGACAGGAAGAGCACCCGGTGTCGTCAGTGTGAGGCGCGAGAGGTGGGATCCCGTGGCAATCTCCACAGACGATCCCCTCTTCCTTCTCACCCTGCCATGCGGGTTCCGTATACGAACCTCCGGTCAGGCCGGCGCCGTGACAGTATACATTGGTACAACGCATCCCGTCCCACGCAGGCTCCAGATCCCCGGTTCGCGCGAGGCTGCCCTCCGCGAAGACCACGTCCACGGTCGAGTTGAAATGATCCCCCTCGAACAAGCTGGAGGGCAACTGATGGCAATCTTCGCATGACACCGATTGCCCCCACAGCTCGACCTGGAGGTGTTTCTCGTGCGCCTGGCTATCGCCGTGCGCCCCGTGGCAGTCGGCACAGGTGCCGTAATCGTCACCGGTGTGGTGACAGGCGAGGCAACCCTCACCGGCGTCCTGATCCTGGTGGTCCGAGTCGTTCGCAACGTCCAGACAGGCCGCAGATGACAACCCAACTGCCAGCGGAAGCACAATAGAAAAAACCGGAAAGCGCATGAGCATTTCTTAAAACCTCTTCTAGATGGCGTCGACGGGGAGATCGGTGATCGCGGTACAATCAATGATGTTCGTCGTTCCGATTTCGTCGGTGACGGAAGTCCACCCCATGTAGCTGTATGCCATGGCGTAGGCCTCGTATCCAATCAGGTTGAGGACCGCAGCCGTCTGCGACGCGGTGTGACCGGTGTAACACATGGTGATGATGGTCTTGTCATCGGGGATCATCTCCATGATGGCCTTGTCGTTCCACGTGCCGTAAGGAATGTTGATCACATCGTCTTCGCCGGTTGCCCCCGCAACATGGTCGTCGAAGTGCTCTGCCTTGCGTACGTCAACCAGGAAGTAATCGGTGCTGCCGCCCACCACCACGTCATTGTAGTAATCGACAGGCTTGACAACCGGGGAGTCGGTTCCCAGGGCAGACATGTATCCGTCGAAGAGGTCCATCATGAGGTCGTCGCCGGTGAGGGCGCTCATGATCGTGGGGATATCATTGTCCGTTGCGGGCGTTACAGCATCGGTCACCGTTGCCCAATCACCGGGCATGCCGGCCGCCGGAGTGCAGTAGGTCGCCGCGAGGCCGATCACGGTAAGATCTGTGGTCCAGCCCATCATTCCGAACTTCATGGCGTAGGCATCATAGCCCAGGAGACGAAGATAGAGAGTGATCATGCTGGCCTTGTGACCCGTGTGGCAGATCACGACTACGGATTTTGTGTCGTCGACCTGATCGAGGTTTGTGCTGGTCGCCCAGTCGGCGCCGAAGGGGAGATTGAGCGTGCCGGCCACGTGACCGACGTCGTAATGATCCGTCGGCCTCACGTCGATGAGCTGGTAATCGGTGGATCCGCCTACAATCACATCATCGTAGATATCTGTGGCTGAAATCACCGGGCTGATGGTGGCTTCATCCACGTATCCATCCAGTGCGTCGAAAATCTCATCAATGCGGTCCGCTTCGGCGTCGGTGTCGGTGTCAGTATCAGTGTCAGTATCGGTATCTGTGTCGGCATCCGTGTCGGTGTCCGTGTCAGTGTCAGTGTCAGTGTCGGTGTCCGTTCCAGCATCGGTGTCTACATCATCGTCGTCGCTGCATGCTGCCGCGCCGAAGATCAGTAAAGCCGATAATGCGAGAAGTAAAAGTTTAGTCTTTTCCATTTTTAGAATCCTCCGTGTGCCACAAGGGCATGTTAGAAACACCCGGTGTATTTTACACGAGTGCTTATGTATCGTTGTGTAGGCCCCGTTATCAGCCCCCGTCCGGGCCGCCGTCCGGCAGCGTCTGCGGTATATCGGTAACGACGACCGGCGCGTTCGCCACAACCTCGGCGGGATCCAGGTCTCCTGAACCGAGGAACAAGTCCTCGTGCCCGTGACATGAGTTGCAACTCCTCGCCTGTGGCGGAGGACCGGCTACGTCGTCTCCGGGCAATTTGATCTGCCTGATCACGTTGTGGGGAGTAGCATACTTCCAGGTTGGCGCCACGTCGAAGTTGGAGAGAATGTTATCTCCATAATATTCGAAGGTATCCGGATCTACCGGTACATGCCGAACCACTACGTAATCGTACGGTCGCTTCGCGCTCTTGAGATAGTTCTTCCCAATCTTGAACTGGAACCAGCTTTCTGCGCAGTCAAATGTCTTTTGTTCATCCTCGTTGATGAAAACATGGCAACTTCTGCAGTTGTTGTACGGCTGCGAGTGACAGACATGGCACTGAAGCAACGGGTTGTCTCCCGCCGGGTTCGCGTGGGTGGCGTGCATTGCGTTGGACGTGTCCGTATTGACGCCCGGATGGCAACCTTCGCACGTAGGCGCATCCTTGACGTCGTAGCGATGGTAAACTCCGGATTGATCTTCGTGCCCCGTGTGACACGCGTCGCAGGTCATAGCGTTTGGGTTCCAGTGGACGTCTGCCTGGACGAAGACGGCGTTGCCCTCGATGTCCTCGCCTCCCTTGGCCAGCATCTCTTTTTCCACGCGAGCGCCGTGACACCCGGTGCAGTTTTTTGTTGCCTTGGGCGTCTTGAAAAAGACATGTCCGGCGACGAAACCCTTTTCGTTGAGGTGGGGTCGCGATATGTGGCAATCGCCGCAGGCCTTGACATGGCAACCGGAGCAATGATTAGTCATTCCTTCTTCCAGCTCGGCCAGCATCTCCGGGTTCGCGCGCTGCGCCACAACCCCGTGTTGAACATCGTAGAGACCCCGGTTCTCGAAATGGAGCGATGTGTGGTAGTCGTCGACCTGCTGGCCGTGACAATTGGTGCAGAGTTGACCGTCGGGATACGAGGGCGCCGCTACCAGATCGATATGCGCATCAGCACGCGTGAGGGCCGGCTCTACGCCGCCATGACATGCCTTGCAGTCAGAATTGAAAAACTCCACGAAATGCCGATCGGCGAGAAACTCTTCGTCTATCTTTACTTTCTCCCAGTCCTCCAACGGAGGAAGCTCTCCCGCTCATCCCTCTCCTTCGGATTCAGGCGGATCCTCGGGTTCGGGGAGAGGGTCCGCCTCCAGGTCGGCAAGCAACAGGTCCTTGTCGATGTGACACTCGAAACACAGGAAGCCATCGGCGGGGCCGGAATCGTCGTCGGATGCATCTACCGAAGCATCTTCGCCGGCATCCGGGTCTTTCTCATCGTCGTCGCATGCATTGATAATCAGAAGCGATGCCGCGAACAAGAGGATCATCAGGGGGAAGGCTTTGATATTACTCATTGATTCATTTCCATTTAAAGGTTTCTTTTTCCTTAACTTACAATAATTCATCAAAAGGATGAAGCCATATACCCACATAAAGTACCAGAATCAAACAAAATGAAAGTAAAAAAAACAACCGAAAAACTGTAAAAAACTTTCCAGATTTACAACCGGCATAACTCACTGACTGCAAGAACCGACAAGAATGTCGCTATGCGTGCTTGATCGTGGGGGACACTTTGAAAAACCGATTGTGCTCCGGGTCGTTGTACATCTGATAATCGATCTCCCAGGGGGAGACCTTCACGTCCCCGTCCTTGAGTATCATGGTCAGAGCCATGGGAGTCACCTTCCGGTACCCCGAGTTGGCGGGTAGATCCCCGTTGTTCTCGCCACCACAGGAGAAGAGCGTCATCAACAACAGGTTCTCGTCGTCGTATGTGCGAACGAAGCCCGAGTTGACCTTCTCGTGACCACGAACCAGTGTGTGGCAACCTATTCGCTGCAGGAACGCCGCCGCCTGCAAACGTCCAAAGGGGAATCTGGACGACTGCTCCTGAAGCTCTGCGGGTATCACGTCGGCGGTGCTCGGATCACTCCACATCATCTGAAATCGAATATCCGGATCGTTGAGGCTGGACAGATCCTTGTAGCGCTCCTTGAGCAGCAGGTCTCTCGGAATCCCGCCGTGCACGAACAGTGTTTCCCCGAAGAGCAGCATATTGGGCATGTCCTCGAAGAACCTGATGTAATGCCTGAAAATATCTTCGGATACGAAAGGCTTGAGGGTGTTGATCGCCTCTGCGGGTCTCACGCCTCCGAACACCTGCCCATTGTACTCGATGTAGTATTCGTGATTTCCCCTCAGAAGGTAGACGTGGCCGGGAGCCGTGGTGGCAATCTGCATGACCGAACGCAGCACACCGTTGAGGCTGAACATGCCCCTGTCGATGTAGTCGCCCAGGAAGATCAGCTTGGGCTCGGGGTTGTTTTCCGGATCTTCCTTGAACGCGTTGACCTTCTCGAAGAAATGCGACTGCATGACCACTGCCTTGAGACAACTGTAACAACCGTGAAGATCTCCAACCACCGTCAGATCGTAAGTACGCCCCGGCCGCGGCGGCACGACGTAAACGTGTCCGTCGAGGAACGACTCTTGCCCTGCCAGATCGCCCACCTTCTGTACGCCGTTCAGCTTGCCGGTACCTCTGGTCCTCTGATCGGTGAACATGTTCATCGTCTTTTCCAGAAGTCCGACGTCGGCATCGATCTGTTTTTGAAGTGTCTCCAGATTGCCCGAGTAATGATGCTCGAATTGATCAAAGAACGGATGCGTGGCTTGCACGGGCACCCGCTCGACCGCCTCCGTCACGCTGACGGGAGGTTTCTCACCCTCGTCCACCAGCACAATACCCAGATCAGACTCGAGCAGCGCAGATAGCTCGGCCCTGAATTTCACCTCCGCCGGGTGGGCGATGCCGTCGGCCATCAGGAGCTCGTCGACGATCTCCATGAGAGCTTCCTGCCCGTCCTTATCGAAGCTCTGGAAGATCTCGAAGCAGCGCAGCTTGAGCCTCGATTCGACAAAGGAGTTCTGATCCTCATCGCTGGAGACCGCCTCGGTAAAGAGATCCTTGATGCGCTGATCGATGCGCTCGAACTCTTCGTGAAAATGCCTGGTGAACTTCTCGATGAGCTCGGCCCGCAGCTTCTCATCCGCATCGGGCATCCCGACGTCCACCCGGTGAACGACCAGCTTTCGGATGTAGTCGGACACAAATACGCGCTCCGATTCGTCGAAGTCACCGTCGATGTATCCGAAGGTTGTGAGGTAAAAAATTACCGCCTGCATCTGCTGCTCGGCGACCTGTGGATTTGTACTGAAGGTTAGCATGGAGAAATGTTAGTCCAACAAGCCGCACTCGTCCACCTTCCGGTATCAATCTCAGATTCATCAAGTATTGCGATTTTCCAAGGAGGCTATTCCCGAGCGCGAAAACAGGTTAGGCTGGAAAACAATGACGCAAATAGATCACTACTCAAAATGCAGCGAGACCGCGAGAAACGCGTCGCTCGATCAGTTCGTCGAGCGCTGGCCCGGCCACTACCTGATGGTGATCATCCCCGGCGGGGACAGCGACGACTGGGACATGGAATTTAAAACCGCCGTGATATCGATCGACAAATTGAGGGCCGACATGCTGAACGCGGCACGTTCCGAAGACGACGAGGATGAAGAGTCCGCGCCCCCCGGCACGTATTTGTACGAGGTCAGGAAACATGCCGATAACAGTTGGCTGGATTGGATAGCGATCGGTCGCGCCCGAAACAACGATCTGGTGTTGCGACATCAGTCGGTCTCCAAGCTCCAGGCGCGCATCCACTCCGACAAGGGTAATGTCGCCGATGGGAACATCGATTCCACCTACTGGCTGACCGATATGAAATCCACGGCCGGAACAACGGTCAATAGCTTGCCGATTAGCCCGTCGAAACCGCACCAACTCAGCCCTGGGAACAGGATCAAGATCGGCCAGGTGGACTGCGTCTTCTTCGACTCGGCAAGCCTCTACAACCACCTGCGCGCCCTCTGAACCTCTGGAATTTTCAGTTACTCGATGATGATCGGGTTGATGGCACGAACGCCGACACCGCCCAGGTAGCCATAGGAGTTGGCGAAGTCCTCTCCGACCACCGAGAGGCCGAACGGCTCCTCCGACTCGATCCGATGAGCGCCGTCCACGCAGCCGGGCACCCCTGTCGGGTTGTCGATATCCACCCTGGCGACCTCCCAGCCGGATGACCCTACCTGCTGGAATTCCGCGTCGGGAATCACACCGAGGCAGTCCAGATCCACCGCAACCCCCGCCGGTCTCACAATGATGATGCCATCGTAGCTGAAATCATACTGGTTGTCGGTGTTGAAGACATAACGATCCAGGAACTGGCCCGCTGGCGGGGACAGAAGCAACATGGGATCTCCCCACTCGTATGCCGAGCCGCCCACGTACCATCTTCCGGTCATGATCTGGATGGCGAAGAAAGGCGCCTCCGGCTCGCTCGGATCCGGCGGATTGTCGAGAATCGCAGTAGCGAAGTGATCGATGGGACTCAAAAACTGGAGCATCTCCCCCTGGGTCACGAAGCTGTATGAGGCCCCTACCCCGTCGACCGGCGGATCGAAGGTAATGGTCATGTCGTCCGCGCCGGCGATGATCCTCCAGAGGGCCTGGTCCACTTCCGCCGTTACCCCGGCCCGCACCTCGTGGCGTGCCAGGACAGTCTCCGAGCCCCACGCAACCAGTGGAAGGAGCTGCTCCTCAACATGATCGCAGGCGTTGTAACTGGGATCGGGCACCATCGCACAGGAGTGGCCGCCGAACACCGCGATGGGCTTTGTGGCCCTGATATAGGTACCCGTCAGCATCTGGTCCATCGTAGCCGGTAGAATCTGGGCCACGTCGAATCGGTTGATGTTCACCGGGGCTGACTCGACGCCCGCCGCCATCGCCGGGATCCCCGCGCCGGCTGCTGTGGCCACTGTCGGTGTGAAGTAAACCTGAGTGCCGTCCTCGAGGCCCACCACCGTCAACTGGGCCTTCTCCGTGGTACTGGGGGGCCCGTTGTTCCACGCGGCGCCGATGTATACCTCTGCCAGACTCGTGGCCGGTATCAGCAACGAAGCGTCAGTGGTTGCCATGCCGTCTCCGTAGGGGTTCCACTGGTACGCGAGCACCGGAACGTCCGACGTGACCCGAAACGCGGATAAGGCCGCGAGGCCCGAACCCTCTATATGGGTCGACTGCTCGGGGCAACCGGAGGTGCAGGTCAACTCGAAGATGTGGAGATCGCCCGGAGCGAGGACCACGTCCATGCCCGGCACGGTCCTCAGAGTGTTGCCCGTCCCGCGCATATCTTCGATGATGACGTGGGCGTCATAACCCGAATCCATCTCCTGGGGATTGGAAACCACCACCGCGTAGGGAGCCCCGTCGGCGGAGGAGATGGCATTGAGGTCCACGGGGTAGAACTCACAGCCGACCGACGTGAGGATCTGGGCCGCGTCCGCGCAGGTCTCGGGGATGGCCGGCCCGGTGTAATCGGTATCCCCGTCGGAGTCGGTGTCGCCGTCACCATCCGTATCGGTGTCTGTGTCCGTATCGGTGTCCGAATCCGAATCCGAGTCCCCCGAACTGGGGGCAACTCTTACGGGCTCACAACCCAGGTTGGCCAGGACGCCAGCCGCAAGAAACACCATCAAGGAATAACGCATATTCAATACTCCTGTTTTCATCATGGTAGTTTCAGAATGCCACAAAAAAGAATTCTCCGCACGTTGCAACATTGTGGAAGCAGGCGTCGAAGCCACCCGCCTTGTGAAAGGCGATGGGAGTCCCCAAGAGTCATGGGAGTCCCCAAGAGTCTCAGTCTTTAGCTCCCCCTCTTCGCTGACAGGTGCCGATGGCCGATAATGGCCGATTAAGCCTTCAACGGGATGGAAAATTCATGCGCTCTGGAGTGCGAGTCGGGTGATGTCGGGCTCGGATGGGTTTCTTTGAGCGAAAGCGGGTATTTTAGACGCAGCGGCTCATTGCGAGAGAGGTTCTCGCAGAAAAGATCGGTAGCCAGATGAGCGTCAGGCTCGCAAGGTCAACACAACTGCATGAGCGGTGGTCTGAAGGAACCAGGCGGGAACTCCACGTCTCGCACTCCTTTCAGCCACATTCCAGACGCATACCAGAAGCGGTCCAGA
This sequence comes from Deltaproteobacteria bacterium, assembly GCA_030591725.1. Taxonomy (GTDB): domain Bacteria; phylum Myxococcota_A; class Polyangia; order JAAYKL01; family JAAYKL01; genus JAUVAN01. The sequence goes on along the minus strand of JAUVAN010000134.1, from coordinate 853 downwards.
AATGACCGCCAGCTTTCCTTGTACTCGTTAGCTGCCTCGACACTCGATGCGTGACACAAAGGCTGACGGGTCCTCGGCTTTCGCGTCATGGGGCGGTCCCGATGGTCAACCTTCGCCAGCTTCGTCGGCCCCATCGCTCTTCGACCTTCCCGATCTCGTTCGGCTCGACAGCTCTGCTCTATCTCGCGAACCCGCCGACGAAAAAGCGCCTGACGCTTGTGAGCCGGTAAATGCTCCCACGAGGGAATCGGTGATAGCTCGACCGTTACAGTTTTCGTGAACGCCTCCCGCGACTTGCCGCTTCCTTCTCCTCCTGCACGATGCCAGGCGGTGCGGTCCAGATATGTGAAGGTCTCTACCTTTCCCGTCGCCAGTTGCTGATACGACGAGAACCCTTTCCAGTGGGACACACGGTCTACGAGGCCATCTTTTACGGGATTAGTCACTGCGTACATAAGCTGCTGCTCCAGGCTGGCATCGTCGACGGCTTCGTCGGTGCGGTTCCTGGTGGAGAACAGAGGCCCCTCCCGGTCGAGGTGTCTATTGATCTCGCGGGCGACCAGTGAGTTGAAGAGCTGGTCGAACTTGACGAGGTTCAGCAGGTGTTCGGGGTTGTCGGATACGGGCGCCTTGCCGTCTTGTTTGTGGTTGATGTTGAAGTCGAGCCAGTAGAGTTTGACCGGGTACTTTCTCTGGGCCCGTCCCGCGCAAGCGCCGATAATTTTCCTGACCGTTTCATCGGGTTTGAAGAAGAACTGTCTATCGACGGTACGTTGCGTTTCGCAGTATGCGGCATCGGGCTTGAGCCATCTTGGTCGTTTTGCCATGGGGCCTCCTTTACCCCTGTAATCGG
>JAUVAN010000321.1 GCA_030591725.1 Deltaproteobacteria bacterium | reverse complement strand
GAGGAGCACTTCGATCACGGAAGCTTCGAGCATGGTCACCGATACGAGGAGGAGGTGGTTCGCGTCCCGTTCATCGTGAGGGCTCCGGGTGGCGAGTGGAAGGCGGGTTTGTGAATTAAAGACTCGGTCTCCCACGTGGATATCCTGCCGACGATACTCGAACTCTATTCCGTGCCCTCGCTTCCACACTTCGAGGGCCGCTCCATGTTTCCCCTCCTCGATGGAAAGAAGCGCCCTGATCGCGCATCGTACATGGAGTTCAACCTGTTCAACGGACAGCAATGCGCCCTGTTCGACGGGCGCTACAAGGTCGTCTGGGATTTCCGCAGAAATCGGGCGTTCATGTACGACCTGAAAGAAGATCCCCAAGAGCTGACAAAACTGGGGAAGGAGCACCCCATGTACGAAGGAATGCTGAAGCGCGTAAAGGCCAGGCGGGAAGAACTGGCGCGACAGGCAAAGGGCAAGGTGTTCGACAAGAGCGCGCTCTCGCAGGAAGCCGCCGATGCCCTGAAATCCCTGGGATATATAAAATAGGGGAGGCATCACGGTGAGCCAGCCGGACAAACTGACAAGGATCGGGGCAATAGATATCGGGACGACGGGGGTTCGCTTCGTGTTGTTCGACGGTGAGGCAAACCCGATCGCGTCAGCCTATCGCGAGCTGCCGTTGGCGACGCCGAAACCGGGATGGGTCGAGCAGGATCCGGAGGGTTTGCTGTCTGCGACATTCGCTGTGCTCGACGAAGTACTGGGCCGGGATGACGAGCAAGTGAACGCTCTCGCCTGCATCGGGCTGACCAATCAACGCGAGACGGTGGTGGCCTGGGATAGAGAGACCGGGAGGTCGCTTCATCCCGCCATTGTCTGGCAGGATCGGCGTACGGCGAAACGATGCGACGAGCTTCGTCAACTTGGCGAGGAGAGCAACATCAACGATCGAACCGGCCTGTCTCTCGATCCGTACTTCTCTGCCACCAAGATCGAGTGGCTCCTGGAGCACGTTTCCGGTTTGCGGACGAGCGCCGCCGATGGAACCGCCCTGTTCGGCACGGTCGATTCGTGGCTTCTGTGGCACCTCACCGGCGAGCACGTTACCGACGACACCAACGCGTCGCGCACGATGCTGTTCAATATCGACCGAACGGACTGGGATGACGAGCTTCTTTCGCTGTTCGGCGTGCCGAGATCGGCTCTTCCGGAGGTTCTCCCGAGCTTGTCGGTCTTCGGTCGGATAAAACCCGGGATGGTGGCGGCCGGAGTTCCGATCGCCGGGGTGCTCGGAGATCAGCAAGGCTCCCTGCTCGGCCAGGGCATCGTCTCTTCGGGGCAGGCGCAGGTGACATGGGGAACCGGCGCATTTCTGCTGATGAACACAGGCGAGGAGCGTGCGCGAAGTTGGTCCGGTCTTCTGGCGACGATCGCCCGGACGTCCCCGGGCGATCCGCCGATGTACGCGCTGGAAGGATCGATATTCGTCGCCGGCGCCGCGATCCAGTGGCTGCGCGACGGCATGGGTCTGCTGGCCGACGCTGCCGAATCGCAGGAGATGTCTCTCATGGTCGATTCAACCGACGGCGTGGTCTTCGTCCCTGCGCTGACGGGGCTGGGGTCTCCGTACTGGGATCCGGACGCGCGGGGACTCATCATTGGAATTACTCGCGGAACCCGGCGCGAGCACCTGGTTCGTGCCACGCTCGAGGCCATTGCCTATCAAACCCACGATGTCGTTCGCGCTATGGAAGACGACACCGGCAGCCGCTTGCCCGAGCTGCGGGTCGGGGGTGGAGCGGCGCAAAACGATTTCCTCTGCCAGTTCCAGAGCGATATTCTGGGAATACCGGTCGTTCGCCCGCGCAACATGGAGACAACGGCGCAAGGGATCGCGTTCGCCGCAGGAATCGCCGTCGGCCTGTGGGAAGGTGTCGAAGCCGTCGCCGACTTGTGGCAGGAAGATCGCCGGTTCGAACCCAACATGCCGCCTGCCGCTCGCAAAAAATTACTTGATGACTGGACCCGCGCCGTCGACCGCGCAAGAGGCTGGGGTGCGGATAGTTGACCCCCTTGCCTTTGTCACCTACCTCATATTACGATGTAGTATCTTTATAAATGAGGGGATTAATTCGATGAAAAGAACTTTGATTTTATGCCTGTTGTTCTTGTTTGGTTTCAGTTTAATGCAATGCGTCAGCGAAGGTGAAACGGGAAGCTCCGACTCTGACGGCGACTCCGATGGCGATTCCGATGGCGATTCCGACGGCGACACTGACACTGACATCGACACCGACACCATGCAGAACATAACGCTTACCGGCGTGGCGATGATCGTGGTGGTAGATAATTCCATCTCAATGAGCGAAGAGCAGGACATTCTCGAGGGTGCGATTCCGTCCCTCGTGACCTCGATAACGGGGAGCGTCGGCGTCGGTATAGATGACATGCGCTTCGCGGTGGTAACGAGCGATATGGGCCTGTCGTGGGGCGGGCAACCGTATCAGGACGGCGACGGATGGCCGGGTACAAACCCCTGCTCCGCGTCGGGTGACAACGGTACGTTCCAGGGTTACACCGAAACCACACCCCTTGCGCCCAACTCCAACATTGCATCGGAGGCGGCAGGCCTGATTGATCAGGGTACCTCAGGGTGTGGCTGGGAACAGCAGCTTCAGTCGGCCGCCGCAGGGTTGGCCAAGTCGGATAATAGCTGGTTTGTTCACCAAAACGACTTGCTTGTCATTCTGGTTGTCAGCGACGAGATGGATTGTTCAATGGAAGACGGTCCCTCGCTTTTTGCAACCGACGATATTCAGAACCCCAGCGACGGCATAAACAGGATGAACGTAGCGTGCGGAAACCACCCGGAGTACCTCTACTCCACGCTTCACTTCGCCGACGCCTTCTGGCAGGCAACGGGCTATGCGTATAACGCGGTTCTCTTCGCAGCCATCGTCGGCGTTCCGCAGAATGATCATTGCGAAGGCACCGGCGACGATATCTCCGACTGTCTGGATCAGTCCGAAATGGAGTTGACCGCAGTAATAAAGGAGAGTTCCTCGGGCGCCGATACCTACTATTTCGAAAATGCTTGCACCAGGGGCGTGGAAACACAGGCTCAGCCCGGCAGGCGTTTCGTGGACCTGGCGGCCAACAAGTTTGGGCCAAACGGTTACATCTATTCTATCTGCAACTCCGACTGGAACCCGGCCATGCAGGACATCGCCGAAATGATCCAGAGACAATTCGACGATAATTGAGGTGAGATAATATGAATCAACACATCATCAGGATCTCGTCTTCCATGCTGTTTGCGGTTGTGTTGCTTGCCACCTCGCAATCCGCCGTTGCACAGGATTTGTGGAGCCAAAAGGGCGGAGCATCATCCAAGTACGAACCGATGACCTTTTCAAAGCTCATACTGAAACCCGACGGGCAGTATGACATTGCGGTCGACGACGGCACCGTCAGATTGGCCATCCTCGAAGATCTCAGGAAAAGAGGATACAACATCGTCGGTGTGGAAAATCTGCTGTTCGACCAGGACAAGTCTGCAGAGGCCTCCTTGCTTCTGGGAGGAGTGATCACTGAACTTGAATGCGAAAGGACGGGCTACAGGGGCAGGACGACCTCCTGCGATATGGCAATTTCGTGGGAGCTTTTCGACAGAAAGCGCGACGAAGTGATCTACAAGGTAGTCACGCGGAAACACCAGGATGTTCAGACGGTCGAACTGCGTCGCAAACCCAAAGAGCTGGTGTTCAAGCTCGTCGTCGGCGCGCTGGCGTCGCTCACTTCCAGGCCACTCTTCAATCAGGTTCTGCGCAAGCGCGATGAAACGGCAGACGAGCCCCAATACTCGATGGAGACGTTTGCCACCTGTAAACGCGCACCCGTCAAGATACCGGAGAGCATGAACGAAGTGCTATCGGCGGTCATTTTGATCAAAACGAACGCCGGCGTGGGAAGCGGCTTCTTTATCTCTCCGGACGGTCTTGCTCTCACCGCCGCCCACGTCGTCGAGGGTCAGGGGGCGATCGAGGCGAAGACCCATGACGGGCATTCTCTTGGCGTCACTGTCCTTCGGATAGATCGGGTACACGACATCGCTTTATTGAAAGTCAACGCGCAATACAATAGCTGCCTGCCTTTTGTAAGCGAGATGCCGCAGCCCGGCACCGAGTTGTTTGCAATAGGCGCCCCGGCGGGAGAAGACCTCGCGTTCTCCACATCAAAGGGGATCGTGAGCGGATTTCGGGATCTGGATGGTCTGAAATTCGTCCAGACCGATGCGAGTATCAACGCCGGAAATAGCGGCGGACCGCTTGTAAATAAGTCAGGGGAAGCCATTGCCATAGTCAGCCGGAAGATTGCGCTTTCGGGGTTCGAGGGTCTCGCGTTTGGAGTTCCGGTGTCACAGGCGACCGGTCGATTGGCCATCAGCCCAGGTGCGGAGACAACCGTTACTGCTGACAACAGCCTGATAGCCCAAAATACGGGCCAGAAATACCCCATCCTGGACCTGGCCGACAAGCCATACGATCCGCTGGCGTTCGAGCGGGAAAGAACCGAGGCCAAGGCAGCCGCCAAGGCTGAGGAGAAGCAGCGAAAAGGCGAACTTCGCTTTTTCTACGGCGATATCAGGACCCCGCTGTTCGTCGGATCGCTGGTATTTATTGCGGGTGGCGCTGGTGCAACCATTTATTCCTGGGCGGCATATAAGAACCAGAAAGAGAAATATAATGACGAGAATCTGGCCTTTGAGATATGGGAGCGCGATTTCAACATGTTGAAGTGGGTCAACCTGGGAGGATGGG
>JAUVAN010000247.1 GCA_030591725.1 Deltaproteobacteria bacterium | reverse complement strand
TCGTTATGACCGGCTTGCACACCACGGCAAGGGACGGTCCCCGGGGTTTTGGTACAGCGGGATTACAAAAAATCGCCGCGCGACGAGCACCCCAGAGGGCAATATTTATTATTGCCTTTTTTTTCTTTCAGGACAAGGTGATCCGACACTTGGATGTTGTTTTATTGATTTCCGTTGTCATCAAGGCGCATTGACAACTTTTAAATATCGCTGAAAATGTCCCTGTGAAGAAAATCGACAACGACGTAGAGTCTGCCATCGGCAGAGCCACCGAGCTTGTAGCGCAAGGGGCGAGTGAGATTTTCAGGCGCTTCGGCATGAGACCGGTGCTCGGCAGGATCTGGGCGCTGCTGTACCTGTCGAAGCATCCCATGGACGCTGACGTGATTCGGGAGCAGCTCGCGATTTCCTCGGGAGCTCTCAATACAGGCCTTCGCGAGCTTGTCGAGTTGGGGTTGTTGCAGCGGGAGACGGTTTCCGGCGAGAAGAAGTTCTATTATCGGGCGCAAAAAGAGATGTGGTTGCTCTTCACCCGGATCTACAAGGAGCGCGAACGTGACAGGGTGCTGGACACCCTGGGTAAAATCAGAGAAGCCGAGACAGTGTTATTGAACTTGGGGGAGGTCTCCGACGGAGGCGACGTGGCGCACCGGCTGGATCACATACAGCAACTTATGAAGTTGGGTGACTTTGTGGTGGATGTGCTCGATGCGCTCATGGCGAGGACCAGAGTAGAGATCAAGGCCGCCCAGAAATGGCTCTCTGTCTCCGGGCGCCTGGGGGGAGAACCACTGAGCCGGCTGAGAAAAAGAATAAACGCCGCTCAAAACGACAGGAAACGGTAGTTTGGTAATGATCAAGCATTGATTTTCTTATATGAAAAACGACGGTATGCGTGAGGCCTACTTTTTATTATACTGCCACGGTTTACGTCGCCATCAATTCGACCGCTGTTCAAAAACGTAAGGGAGAAAGCCAACATGAAAGCGTCCCTCGGAATTCTACGTGGAGAGCTGGAGCGTCTGTTTTCAGCAACAGGACTCAAGGAACTGTGTGTGGATTACCTCGGTGTTTCCCCTGACGAAGCGGGGATTTCTGATGAATCCAAGGCGGTCTTTGTTCGCCGGTTGATTGACTGGTGTTCAACTGAGAACGCTGTGGAGGCATTGGCGGACGCGACCATGATCCTGAAGAAGGGAATGGTCGACCCCCGAGTCAAACAAATCTTTTCGACAAAATATGATCGCGGCGTTCCCGAAGGTGACGAGATCGGCGGGTTCGTGGTCGGCTCCGAGATTGCGAGCGACGATGTCGGAGTCATGTACGAGTGCAAGCCCTCCGGAGGTGGTGGCGACGGAGACCGAAACGCCATCTGGATCATCCACGGGGATCATGCATCGGATGCATCGTCAGTACAGCGGTTCCTTACCCTGATGCGCATGCTCAGGAAGGTGGACTCGCCGTCCATGCAGAATACCGTGACAACAGGGAAGCTTCAGGACGGCAGGCCGTTCGTCGTGATCGGCTGGAGCGACGGTGAGTCCCTGGCCTCGATGGTTCCGTTGCCGATGATGAAAGCGGTCGCTGTGCTCGGTGCAATCATCGATGCGCTGGAGCACCTTCATGTTCGCTCAATGATTCACGCCGACCTTCGCTGCGAGAACATCCTGGTGAAATCGATTTCAATGGAGGACGACGGAGAGGTGGAGGTGCTGCTCCACGGCGTCGGTACCGACAGGCTGTTCTCCCTGGGTTCCTCTTCGAGCGCCAAGAGTGACTGCATAGCTACTCTGGGAATTGTCAAGGGGATGGCTCCCGAGGTGAGCCGTCATCTGGGTTGCGACGTGGCTGCGGATGTGTACTCCCTCGGAGCGATGTTCTTCGAGATGATCACGGGCCAGCCGGTATTTACGGGAAGAGCGGCCGTTGATGTGGTGGCGGCGCACCTCACCAAGACCGCACCCGCTCCGAGCTCCATCAGCGAAGATGCGATCCCCGGCGCGCTGGACAATCTGGTCAGGAAATTGATGGCCAAGGAAACCTCCGGACGTCCAAGGGGACTCGACGATGTCCGCAAGGATTTGAGCGAGGTGAACAGATTAGCGCAGGAGTTCGAGGCGCGCGCTGCGCAGACGGGCACCAGGGAAGACATCGAGACATGGGCTGACGCTCTTCTCGAAGACCCAGGCGACCAGGAGATGCTCGACGAACTCAAGAACGAGGCGCGTCGTTGCAACGCGTGGGGCGCCGCAATAGAGGTAATGGAGGAGGCCGCCCTTCTCTCCGAGGATTCCGAGGTCATCAAGCGGATCCTCCTCGCCGCCGCACAGTCCGCGACCAGGTACGCGAAGGACTATGAAAAGGCCGATCAGATCTATGTTCAGCTAGTGGAGTCGGATCCGGACGACGAGGATATCAACGCCGCGATGCTCGATCTGCTCAACGCGCAGGGCAAGTTCGAGGAGCTGATAGAAAAACTGGCCCGGAAGGCCGAGACCATCGAGGATCCCGCCGACAGATTTGCCGTTATCAAACGAATCGCCTGGACCTACGAGGAAGATCTGCACGAGTACGACAAGGCGTTCGATTACTTTGTGGCGTGCCTGGCAGGCGGCGAAGATGAGTGGGTGGTGGGGAAACTCGAGAAGATAGCGGAGCGCACAGATCGCTTCGAAGATCTCGCCACCGCGTGTGGTGGCGCCGTTCAGGCAGCCGAAACCGCAGGCGACCAGGATCTCGCCGTGTTCTTCTACAGAAAGATCGGCAACTGGTACCTGGAAAAACTAGATCAGCCCACATACGCGCTGACCTGCTTCCAGAAGGTGCTCGAGTACAAACCAGGCGACGTGGATTCGCTTGTCGCCGTTTCGGAAATGTACAGGGGCGCGCAACAATGGAAAGAACTGGCCGAGACCCTGGTTCGCGTGGGCGAGGCGGAGTCGGTGCCAGGTAGAAGCAGGGACAACCTGACGGAGGCCGCGAGGGTTTATTACGACAAGCTCAGCGAAACTGACACGGCGCGGGATCTACTCGCGAGCGTGCTCGAGGAGGATCCGGCCCACTCGACCGCATCCGACACCCTCGCCACGATTTACGAGGACATCAAGGACTGGAAGAAGCTCACGGACTTGTTGCTCTCAAGCGTGGGTGCCATGAGCGAGGGAGAGGAGCAAGTTGCGGCAAGGTACAGACTCGGCGAGCTTTTCGAGGATCGGCTGGACGATCTCAAGGCAGCACGCGAGCAATACGAGAAGGCGACCCAGATCGATTCCAGTCACCTGGATTCCATCAAGGGATTGGAGCGGATCTACGCGAGGGGCGGTGATTTTTCTCAACTGAGGGACAACCTGCAGATCCAGCTCGAGATAGCGGTCACTCCCAAGCAGCGGATGCTTCTCCTGGAGAGGCTCGCGGAGATCAGCGAGGAGGAGTTCAGGGATCTCGACAAGGCCATAGATCATTACAAGGAAATTCTCGATATCGACAAGGAGAACAGGGCGGCAATGATCGCCCTGACGCGACACTATCGCAAAACCGAGCGTTACGAGGATCTGGTGGATATCCTGCAGAGCAGGGCCGACATGTCGGAAGATGAAGAAGAGAAACACGAGCTTCTTGCGGAGCGGGCGGAGATCATCCGCGACGACATCAAGGATGCCCAGCGGGCGGCGGAGGCTTTCCAGGCTGTGGCCACTCTTGGAGGGGACAGCGCGCTGGAAGCGTTGGCCATGTCCCAGGAGGAAGCGGGCGATATGGAAGCCGCCCTCGAGACCCTGCAAAAGATTCTGAACGGGGAGGAAACGACCGAGGGCAAGGTTGCGATGCTGGTTCGCATTGCCAAGATGCAGTTATCCCAGATGTACGATCCGGCCGAGGCGGCTGCCACTTTGCGCAAGGCAAAGGATCTGGCGCCCGAAGATCGAGCCGTCATGTCCCAGCTCACCGAGGTGCTCATCGCCCAGGGGAACCACTCGGCGGCAATCGGGGTTTTCGAGGACGAACTGGAACTGGTCGAGGGCTCTCACGCAAGAGCCGAGATATACGCGCGCATGGGTGTCATCGCGCTGGAGCAGATCAACGATGAGGCCAAGGCCATCGGGTACTTCGAGCACGCCCTGGAGTTGAACAAGAGCAATCTCATGGCCGGTGACAATGTTTCCACGCTCTATCGACAGAAGGGTATGTGGGACAAGGCCTACCCGATTTATGAAATATGGGCGGCTTCTGCGGAAGCCCTCTCCCCGGAGAAGCAGCTTCAACTGTTCACTCAGATGGGCGAGGCACTGGTGCACATGGATCGGAACGAGGAATCACTCAAATACTTCAAGAAGGCGGCGATGGTTGCCGATGAACCGCACCTCATGAAGAGGCTGGGAGATGTGGCCATCAAGCTAGGCGAATTCAGGCTCGCCAAGGAACAGCTCGACAGATATTCGAAAGCGATGGGAGACAAGCTGTCCGCCGAAGAAAAAGTTGAGCTCTTCGTCAAACAGGGCAGGGCGCTTATCGGAACAGACGATTTCAACGACGCGGCCAAGCTGGCAAGACAGGCGACAGTGATGGCGCCGGATAACATCGATGCCAGGTTATTGCTCGCCGAAGTCCACGAAAACCGGGGGGACTTCAGGGGTTCCGTGGAGGCGCGTCAGAAGGTGCTGGCTACCATTAGCAGAGACGACGAACGCTGGCTCGAACTCGTGCGTGATACCTCGTCGATTCTTTTTGATAAACTGCGGGACGCGGACGGCGCGGCTGCGATGTTGAAAGATGCCCTCGAGGAACACCCCGATAACCGCGATGTTCTCGGTGATATGCTCAAGATCTATTACGCTACCAAACGGTTCAACGATGTGGTTGACGTTGTGCTCAAGATTGCGAGCCTGGTTTCGGATTCCAAGAAGCTGGCAATGTACTATCTGACGGTTGCCAAAATATATCGACGCGAACTCAAACAACTTGACGACGCGGTCACGTTTTTCAACAAGGCAATCGATGAGGATCCGGATCTGGAGGGTGCAAGCGACGCGTTGCTGGAAATTCTTTACGAGAAGGAGGATTGGGAAGTTCTCGAAAAGTACTACAAAAGGAGAATCGCTGCGTTGCCCAAGGACGCTTCGTCACAGGACAAGCTGGAGTTGTATGAGCCCATGGCGGAGTTGCTCACTGACAAGATGGATCGGGTCAAGGACGGGATCATGCTTTTCGAGGCGATATCCAAGCTCGATTCGAGTAACGCCAAGTGGCTGGAGAAGCTCTCGGATCTCTATGGATGGGGGTCGGATTACGCCGAAAAGGCTACCAGAAACCATCGGAAGTTGCTGTCGATCAATCCCGCTCGCGTGGAATCTTTCAGGATGCTGTACAGAATCAATTCCGGCGATGAGGAGCCTGATCAGGCCTGGTGCGCCGCTTCAATGCTGGCGCTCCTCAATCAGGCGTCTCCGGATGAGCGCAAGTTCTATCGCGACTATCAACTCGACGATCTCCCCACCATGGACTCAAGGCTCAAGGAAGAGCAATGGAAGAACCTCCTGTATCACGAGGAGTTGAACCAGAATATATCAGCGATCTTCTCGGTAGTGGGCAAGGCGGTCTTCAAGAAAAAGGCCCAGGAGCCGGTCAAGTTCGGTCTCTCCATCGAGGACGCCATCGACGTAACGACAGACTCTTCCGACAAGAGCCAGTTCGTCAACTTCGTCGCCGGTTCTCTGGGTGTCGAGCCACCGCCCCTGTACCTTCACGAGGGACAGGGCGTCGGGTTTCAGTTGCTCGATGCCAGCCCGCATGTGCTCGTGGCCGGAAAGGACGCCTCGGCGCTGAAGGGGCGGATGGGACTCGCGTTCAGCCTTGGTCAACAACTCACGCTGCTTCGGCCCGGCCTGTTCGTCCATAAACTGGTGACCTCCGGTACCGAGTTGTCCTCCTGGCTACTCGCTTCAATCAAGATTTTCGTTCAGGGGCTTCCGGTTCCGGCCGATCTGGCCGGTTCGGTGCAGGAGCTCCTGACTCCCATCAGACAAAGTCTGGACGCGAGCGATCTCGAGAAGCTACAGGGGTATGTTCAGTCCTTTGTATCCAAGGCTGCCGATGTAAACCTCAAGCGCTGGGCCCGGTCGGTCGACTATACCTGCGATCGTGCCGGACTGCTTCTGTGCGGCGATATTGCGGTGGCTGTGAGGGTCATGAAGGAACAGATCAAGGACAAGTCGATTCTGGCCGATCGCCTGAAGGCCCTCACTCTGTTCACCGTGTCGCAGGAACACCACAAGCTGCGCGAGCGTCTTGGCACCGCCCTCAAGAACGGATAGCCGATCAGGGGTTGTTTCTCTGAAAGATAATACGCAGGCCGTCAAGGGTGAGATCCTGGTCGACAGAATCGATGGCGCGGGATTCCGCCGCTATGACGCCGGA